>JAFDFW010000863.1 GCA_019309605.1 Deltaproteobacteria bacterium
GCGGCGGGCGAAGGCACGCGGATGAAGAGCAACCGGCCCAAGGTCCTGCACGAGATCGCGGGCCGGACCTTGGTGTCGTGGGTGGTGCAAACCGCGCTCGATGCCGGCGCGGCTCGCTGCTTGGTGGTGGTCGGTCACGGCCGAGGCGACGTCGAGAAGGAGCTCGTCGCCAGATTCGGAGAGCGCGTCGAGATGGTGTTGCAGCCGGAGCAGCGCGGCACGGGCGACGCGGTCCGGTGTGCCATGGAGGCTGACCGGACGCTCGAAGGCCGCTTGGTTGTGCTCTACGGCGACTGTCCACTGATCCCGGTCGAGCTGCTCCATGATCTCGTCGACGCGTCGGATCGAGCGGGGGCGGGCCTCGGGCTGGTTACGGCCACCTTGGAGGATCCAAGCGGGTACGGCCGAATCGTTCGCAACCGCGCGGGCGACGTGCAGAGAATCGTCGAGGATCGCGACTGTTCGGACGTAGAGCGAGGCGTCCAAGAGGTCAATCCGGGGCTCTACGCCGTGCAAGGAGACTTCTTGCGCAAGGCCATCGCACAACTGACGCCCGACAACGCACAAGGTCAGCTCTACTTGACCGACGTCGTCGAGCTGGCTGCCAACGGGGGCAAAGTGGTAGATTTAGGAGGCGACATGGCCGACCTGACAGGCGTCAACGATCAACGCGACCTCGCGCTCGCCGCATCCACGCGCCGACGGCGCATGGCGGAGGAGCTCGCGCGCAGCGGCGTAGCGATTGCCGATCTCGACACCTTGTACATCGACGCGGAATGCGAGGTGGAGTCTGGCGCAACGCTGGGTGCGAACGTGCATTTGCGCGGGCGGTGCGTGGTCCGGGCCGGCGCCCACATCGATGTCGGCTGCGTGCTCACCAACGTTGTTGTGGCGGAAGACGCGAAGGTGCTGCCATACACGGTCGCCGCAGACTCGACGATCGGTGAAGGTGCTCAAGTACACGGTCGCCGCAGACTCGACGATCGGTGAAGGTGCTCAAGTCGGCCCGTTCAGCCACTTGCGTCCGCAAACGCACCTCGGTCCGCGCAGCAAAGTCGGGAACTTTTCTGAAACGAAGAAAACGACGGTCGGCGAAGGCTCGAAGGTGAACCACCTTTCTTACGTCGGAGACGGCATCATCGGCGAGGGCGTCAATATCGGCGCCGGCACGATCTTCTGTAACTACGACGGCGAGCAGAAGCACACCACGATCTTGGAAGACGGAGTCTTCGTCGGCAGCGACTCGCAGTTCGTCGCACCGGTGACCGTCAAGAAGGGGGCCTACGTCGCCTGTGGAACGACCGTCACCCGTGACGTTCCTGAAGACGCCCTAGCCGTGTCGCGGACCAAGCAGGAAAACAAGGAAGGCTACGCCGCCCGTCTGCGGGCGCGCCTTCAGCGCGACAAGAAACGCTAGCTGAACCTCTAGTCGAACCTCTAGCCGACTAGACTAGAAAGCGATGCCGAAGCGGGCGCCACCGGGGCCCGCACTGAAGTCAAAGTCCAGACTGTCTTGTTCTTGCTGGTAGTAGTGGCTGGAGCACGCGATGCCGCGGTAGCTCTCATAGGCGCTCATCGCCTCACGAGGCGCTGTGGCGTTCTGGATTCCGGCGATGAACGGCGGGACAATGTACAACGCGGCGGTCAGACCAGGGCTCTGCCCTTTCCACTGAGTCGCCTTGATCGAACCCACGACCACGCCGAATGTGAGCCCACCGACGATGCCGAGCGGACCTGCAGCAAATCCTTGGACGCCGTTGGCCTTCTTGAGCGTCTGGGTGGCGTAGAGCAGCTTGGCCTGCCTCGCTACGTCCGTGCTCCCATCCATGCGTCTAATGCGTTTGGCGCCCCAGACATCGGGCGCCGGGATCGCGGCCGACAGTAGGGCCCCCGCGTAGAAGCTGAGCGAGAGGACGCCCCACCCAAAGTAGTCCGCATCGTTGTTGTCATTGTTGGCGTCGATCGCGAGGTACGTGGTGACGCCGCCGAGCGCGAGATACACCCCCATCCAGCTGTAGCGCCAGCGGGCCGCGTGCTTCTTGCCGTCTTGCAGTTTCCCTTCGATGAACCGGATGCGGTACTGCACCTCATCATCGGTGAGCTCCTCGATACAGCTGAACGCGTCCTGTGCGTTCGCGGCCCTGGGAGGCGCCAAGAGGGCGAAAGCAATCGCGCAGGTGAGGACCAGTGCGACTCGTTGAATTGCAGAATTCCGCTTTTGATGATGTTCAGCCACAACCTACCCTTGTTCGCCAGGTGGCCGGGATAGTACGCAAAACCTCCCCAAACTGCGATACTGATTCGCATAATGAGGCACTTTTTTCTGGGACGGCATCGATCGGTCCTTGTAGCGATCCAGTCTGACTAGACCCCTTGCTGGCTCCTCGGTGGAGCATGTGGCGGGATAGCCGGCCTCGACGGGGCGGATCCGAGCGGTATGCTAGGTACGTGGATAGCGTTCTTTTTAAGGCACTTATTACCGTCGCCGCACTGTCGGTGCTGATCATCATTCATGAGGGGGGTCACTACCTGGCCGCACGCGCATTCGGCATGCGGGTCCTCAAGTACAGCATCGGATTTGGTCCG
>JAFDFW010000180.1 GCA_019309605.1 Deltaproteobacteria bacterium
GCGAAGCGCGACCGATGACGTTAGGGCCACGGTATCCATGAAGCCGCCGCCGGCGTCTTCGATCCAGATCGCAATCTGGGCGCGCTTGGTTGGCGTGAATTGGAATTCGAGCAAGCGCTCGCCGCCCTGGGCGGCAACGCTCCCGGGGGTCGCGACGCAAATCGCGACCATCCACAATCCAAGCCAAGCAACACGCATAGCGAAAACAGCCTAGCCGCCGGGCTTTTTCTCCTCAAGGAAGCCGCTCCGGACAGCAAAAAACCGAGGCATCACCAGCATTTAGCGGAGATCTAGCGGCGCGGTCGTTGCGAGCCACGATCGCGCTTCGCCGGGGGCTTGCCGGGCGACAGCTTGGCTCGCAGCTGTTCGACCTGATCGCGAAGCCCGGCCGCTTTCTCAAACTCCAGCTCCTCGGCGGCTAGCAGCATCTCGCTCCGGAGCTCCTCGATGCGCGCGGGGATGTCGTCCGGCGTTTCGCCTTTCCTCAAGATCGGGATCACGACGTAGTCACCCGCGCCGGTGGACGGATCCATTTCGAGGACGGCCTTCTTGATGGTCTGTGGAGTGATGCCGTGCTCCTCGTTGTACTCGGCCTGGCGCGCGCGTCGGCGGTCGGTTTCTTCGATCGCGTAGCGCATCGAGTCGGTGATTCGATCGGCGTACAACAACACCTCGCCGCCTGCGTTTCGTGCCGCGCGTCCGATCGTTTGAATGAGGGATCGCCGGGACCGGAGGAAACCTTCTTTGTCCGCATCGAGGATGCCAACCAACGACACTTCGGGCAGATCCAATCCCTCTCGCAGAAGGTTGATGCCGACGAGAACGTCAAACTCTCCACGGCGTAAATCTCTAAGAATATCAACACGTTCGAGCGTATTGATGTCGCTGTGAAGGTAGCGCACGCGCACGTCGAGCTCGCCGTAGTATTCAGTGAGGTCCTCCGCCATGCGCTTGGTCAGCGTGGTGACTAGAACGCGTTCGTTGCGCGCAACGCGCTCACGGATTTCGCCGAGCAAGTCGTCGACTTGGTGCTTCGTCGGACGCACGTGCAACTGTGGATCGAGCAAGCCCGTGGGACGGATCACCTGCTCGACGACGACACCGCCCGCGTGATCGATCTCCCAATCTCCCGGCGTCGCACTCACGTGAACGACTTCGCCAACTCGCTCTTCCCATTCGGAGAAACGCAGCGGCCGATTGTCGAGCGCGCTCGGCAGGCGAAACCCATGCTCGACGAGGGTTTCTTTGCGCGAGCGATCACCCTTGAACATGGCGCCGATCTGCGGGACCGTGATGTGCGACTCGTCGAGGATCACGAGAAAGTCGTCGGGGAAATAGTCGAGCAAGGTTGGCGGCGGCTCACCCTCTTTGCGCCCTGAGAGATGCCTGCTGTAGTTCTCGATCCCGTGGCAAAACCCCATCTGTTCGAGCATCTCGAGGTCGTACATCGTTCGCTGTTCGAGGCGCTGTTTTTCCAGCAATTTCCCTTCAGATTCAAGCTTTGGGAGCCATTCGAGGAGTTCCTCGCGGATCGACTTGATCGCCCGGTTTCGATGCTCGTCCGGCGTGACGTAATGGCTGCCCGGATAGATGCCGTACTGGTCGAGCTCCTCGAGGACTTTGCCGCGCATTGGGTCGATCTCGACGATGCGTTCGATCTCGTCGCCCCAGTATTCGATACGCACCGCAAGGTTCTCGGAGTGAGCGGGGAAGATCTCCACAACGTCTCCGCGGACGCGGAAGGTACCGCGATGGAAGTCGATGTCGTTGCGTTGGTATTGAATGTCGACCAGGCGACGTAACAAGCGATCGCGCCGGAACTCTTGTCCCACCTCGAGATCGATCAGCATCTCCTGGTACCACTCGGACGAGCCGATACCATAGATGCAGGACACGCTGGCTACGATGATCACATCGCGCCGGGCGAGCAGCGATCGCGTCGCGCTGTGGCGCATGCGATCGACCTTGTCGTTTACGATCGCGTCCTTCTCGATATAGGTGTCGCTCGACGGGATGTACG
Source organism: Deltaproteobacteria bacterium (assembly GCA_019309605.1). Taxonomy (GTDB): domain Bacteria; phylum Myxococcota_A; class Polyangia; order Polyangiales; family Houyiibacteriaceae; genus SG8-38. Next base: position 2,021 of record JAFDFW010000180.1, read on the forward strand.
CTTCGGGTTGGTAGTAGTCGTAGTAGCTGACGAAGTACTCGACGGCGTTGTTCGGGAAGAGTTCGCGCATCTCACTGTAGAGCTGTGCGGCAAGCGTCTTGTTGGGGGCCATAATCAGCGTGGGCCGCTGGGTCGCGGCGATCACGTTGGCGACGGTAAAGGTCTTGCCACTTCCCGTAATTCCAAGCAAAACCTGGTGCTGGTCCCCGCGGGCGAGCCCCTCCAAGAGCTCGGAAATGGCCGCAGGCTGGTCCGCTTTGGGCTGCAAATCGGTGACTAGTTCCAGCTCTCGCCCCATCGCCGGAGGCTATCACCACTTGAAAAAGGGGACAGTACCCTTAATGGAGAACGGATGAGTCTTGCCCGCTTTCTCGATGTGACGACCTCGACTGCCGCGAGCGCGGCACGCCCGAATTTCGGCAACGTCCACTACGGGCGACGCAAGGTGCCTGAGCAGCCACTCGAGCTCTACGAGTTTGAGGTCTGCCCGTACTGTCGGATCGCGCGCGAAGCGATGTCGGCGCTGAGCTTGGATCCGATCATTTACCCCTGCCCGAGGGGTGGCACGCTGTTTCGAGAAAAGGTCAAGAGCGAAGGCGGGCGCTATCAGTACCCGTATCTCGTAGATCCGAACAACGGGGTTTCGATGTACGAGTCGGCTGACATCGTTGCGTACCTCTTCCAGGAGTACGGGCACGGGCGCGCGCCTTGGTTCCTCCGTCAGCGGGCGTTCGCGGTGTCCACCTCGATGTTGGCTTCCGGCTTCCGCCCCAACCGAGGCCGACACGCCGTTCGCTCGCGCCAGCCCGACCAGTTACTGGAACTCTACTCCTATGAGGGTTCGCCGTTCTGCCGCATCGCCAGGGAGGCGCTGTGCGAGCTCGAGCTCCCCCACCAGCTGCGCAATGTTCCGCGGCGAAGCCCCGACCGAGAAGGCTTCGTCTCGATCTCCGGGCAGATGAAAGTGCCCTATCTGCTCGACCCAAATACAGGCGTGCAGATGTTCGAGTCGGATGATATCCGGCGGTACCTCTACCGGACCTATGCCATCGAGGGCGCGGCGAAGTAGCCCTCGCAAGAAGCCGATTACCCGCCTTTTTACGCGTTGTTTTTGGCGAAGGTGTTGGCGAAGTCTACGAACGTTTGGACGTTGGCAGGTTCCATGGCGTTGTAGATTGAAGTGCGGATGCCGCCTACCGAGCGGTGGCCCTTGATGCCGACCATTCCGGCTTCGGCCGCGTCGGCGATGAACTTCTTTTCGAGGTCTTCCGTCGGGAGGCGGAAGACCGGGTTCATCATCGAGCGTGACTCGAGCTCGACCGGGCAGCGGAAGAAGCCCTGACTCTCGTCGATCATATTGTAGATGGCTCCGGCCTTCTCGCGGTTGCGCTTCTCCATGGCGGTAGCGCCGCCCAGGTCGCGAACCCAACGAAGCACGTTGCGAACCATATAGACCGGGAAGGTCGGGATCGTATTCTGCAGCGAGTCGCCACCGAGAATCGTCTTGTAACGCAAGATCTTCGGAATCGTGCTGGGACTACGCTCCGCCAAATCCTTGCGGAGAATCAGGACCGTGATGCCCGACGGCCCCAGGTTCTTCTGGGCGCCTGCGTAGATGAGACCGAACTTCGACACGTCGATCGGGCGCCAAAGTATGTCGCTCGACATGTCCGCGACGAGCGGAACGTCCCCGCTGTCCGGGTACTCGAAAAACTGCGTCCCCATGATCGTGTTGTTGGTCGTGAAGTGCGCGTATGCTGCGTGGGGGTCGAGGTTCAGCTCGGCCTGCTTCGGGACGCGGGTGTACTTGCCGTCGACCTTGCCCGTGCCCGCTTCGCGCGCTTCCCCGATGATCTGGGCCTCCGCCATGGCCTTGTCGCTCCAGGCGCCGGTGTTGATGTAGTCCGCCGACTGGCCCTCGCCGCGCAGGTTCATCGGCACGAGGGCGAACTGCCCTGACGCTCCGCCCTGCATGAAAAGCACTTCGTGGGTGTCCGGAATGTCGAGAAGCTCACGGAAGAGCGCCTTGGCCTCTTCGTGAACCTTTGCGTACGCGGCGCCGCGATGGCTGTGCTCGATGAGGGACATCCCCGTCCCCTCGTGGTCGAGGAACTCGTTGTGGGCATACTCGAGAACCGGCAACGGGAGGGTTGCGGGCCCCGCACTGAAGTTGATTGCGCGAGCCATAGGCGCGGGAGCCTAGCCGCGGTTTTGGGCCGCGCAACTCGCTCCCCCCTCGCTTCAATCGGGGCTTCAGCCGGGCTTCACCCGGCGCGCCTCAACCCTTGGAAAATGGTGGAGCTGAGGGGAATCGAACCCCTGACCTCCGCATTGCGAACGCGGCGCTCTCCCAACTGAGCTACAACCCCAAGGTCGGGCGTTCGTATAGCTGCGAGACTTCCTCGCGCAACTCGAACAAGCCGCCTTCGGGCGCCGGCAACTGAAAATTCGTTCGGTTACGGAGAGGTGCCTCGTCCCTTTATCTTGAAGGCATGAGGGAGACTTGGGGGATCGCTCTTCGCTTGCTGTGTTCCGGCGCGCTGTTGATCGGCCTCGTTTACGCGGTGCCGGCAACGGCCCAACAAACGCCCGACGACGCAGCGGCTCGCGAGTACTTCGAGCGCGGCCGATCGGCGTTCGAGGAGGCTGACTACGAAGGCGCGTTGGTGTACTTCCGTCACGCGTATCGACTGAGCCAACGCGGCGAGCTCCAGTACAACATCGGCGTTGCAGCGGATCGCTTGCAGCGAGAGGACGAAGCGCTCGAAGCCTTCGAACACTACCTCGAAGACAGCGAAAACGTGGCGCGCGAAGCGGAGGTGCAAGAACGCGTCATCGCGCTGCGACAATCGATTGCGGAACGTGAGGCAACCGAACGCGCGCTCGAAGAGGCAACGATCCGATATCAAACACCCGCGCAAGACGAAACGCTAAGCGACGGCGCGCGCATTCCGACGTCCGCGATCATCGGTTCGAGTGCGCTGGCCGCGGTCGGTGTTGCTGGTGTCGCCGCGATGAGCGTCGGTCTCGCGAAGAACGGATCGTGCTCGCGAGAAGTTGGGGGAAGATGCGTGACCGAGAGCTCCGCAACTGCGTGGACGTGGGTGTACGCAGGCATCGGCGTTGCCGCGTTGGTCGGCAGTGCAACGTGGCTGGCGGTCAGTGCGAAGCGG
>JAFDFW010000181.1 GCA_019309605.1 Deltaproteobacteria bacterium
CTTGGTCATCGTGATCTCCTTTTTTGCGAGTGAGTGGGGGCGGGCTTCGCCCTTTCGGGGAACCCCACTCACTCGCAAAAAAGGAGATCACTCATGGGACTCATCATTCAGCAACGGGCGCTTCAGGCAGCAGGTGGCTTACGGCAAGTTCTTCCGGTCGTGCGGAAGCGCGATAGGTCGCTCTTCGACCAGATTCATCGGGCCATGAATAGCGTCGTGCTCAACATCGCTGAGGCCGACGGAAATGACGCCGGGACGGCTAGGGCGCGATTCGCAAGTGCTTGCGGCTCGGCCAAAGAGGTGCGAGCCGGTCTCCAGCTCGCGGTGGCCTACGGATACGTACCCACCACGAAGCCAAGGACAAGCGATGACAAGTAGGATCTCGCAGTGCCCAGTGCCAGCGCCCAGCGCCAGTGTCAGCGTCAGTGCCAGTGCCAGTGCCAGTGCCAGCGCCCAGCGCCAGCGCCAGTGCCAGTGCCAGTGCCAGTGCCAGTGCCCAGTGCCGGCGCTCGTCGACCCCTACGCCTCGGCTCCTCGAATCAGCTCCTGCGCCGCCGCTCTTGCTTGGTCCGTCACCGTCACCCCGCCAAGCATCCGCGCAATCTCTTCGAGCCGCTCCTTGTCCGACAGCAATCGGATGTCGCTCTTCGTCCGCTCCCCCACCACCTCTTTGTGCACCCGGTAATGGGCGTCCGCGTAGGCGGAGATTTGCGGCAAGTGGGTGATGCATAGGACCTGGCTGTGTTGGGCGACCTCGTGGATCTTGCGGCCGATGACTTCCGCCACTGCGCCGCCGACCCCTGCGTCGACTTCGTCGAATACGTAGAGGCTTGCCGGGCCCAGTCCGGCGAGCACGCGTTTGATCGCCAGCATCGCGCGTGACAGTTCGCCGCCGCTTGCGATCTTGCGGAGCGGTTGGGCCTCTTCGCCGCGGTTGGGCGCGATCAAGAGCTCGGCATGGTCGATTCCGGTCGGGGAGAGACGCGCACCTTCGACCTGAAGCTCCAGAGGGCCGCCTTCGAGGGCCGCCAGCTCCACCGTAATCTTGGCCTCGCCCATGCCGAGCGACGAAAGCTCCTTGCTGATCGCCTTGCTGAGCTTCGCCGCGGCGGTTTGCCGCTTGCTGCGGAGCGCGAGCGCGACGCGTGACGCCTCTTCGAGCGCTTGGTCGCATTCGACCTGATAGCGGTCGAGGCGTTCCTCGTACCGCTCGAGGGAGTCGAGCTCCTCGGCGGCCTGGTCGCGGTAGGCGAGAACCTTCGCGCCGGTGTCTCCGTACTTCCTTTTCACTCGCGACAGCCGGTCGAGCTGATCTTCGAGTGCTCCAAGCCGGTTCGGGTCGAATGAGAGGTCGCGTGCGTAGCTTCCGAGCTCCGATGCCGCATCCTCGAGCTGCAACAGAGCCTCGCTGAGCTGTGCGGCCATCGCCTCGAGACTCGGATCGAAAACGGATGCGTGCTTCACCGACCCAGCGATTCGTGAGACGGTGCCGCAGATCGAATTATCGTCCGAGTAGAGCTGTGCTTCCGCTTCGCCCGCTGCCGTGCCGAGCTTCTCCGCGTGCCGAAGCCGCTCACGCTCCACGAAGAGGGCTTCCTCGCTCTCCAGTGCTTCCCGCAGCGATTCGATCTCGTTGACCTGGTAGCGAAGCAAATCCTCTCGGTCGGCCTTGCCGCGCTCTTCCGTCACTACTTCCTCGAGCCGCGCTGCGGCCTCGACGAGCGCCGCATGGGCCTGAGCGACCTCCTCGACCAGCGACGCGTGGCTCGCGAACGCATCGAGATAACTCAGATGATGCCTCGCGTCGGCCAGCGAGTGGTACTCGTGCTGTGACGAGATGTCCGCCAGCCCCTTGGTTACTTCCTTCAACTGGGCCAGCGTGGCGAGCCGCCCGTTGATGTAGGCCCGCGTTCGGCCGGTCGCGGTCACGACCCGGCGGATCAAGAGCTCTCCGTCGGTTTCCACCCCCTGGTCGCGCAACGCGCCCAGCGCTTCGGGCTGGTCGGTCAGGTCGAAAAGCGCTTCCACCTCGGCGGCCTCGGCGTCTGTGCGCACCACTTCGGGCCGCCCTCGGGCCCCGAGCACGAGCTGAAGGGCATCGACCAGGATCGACTTCCCGGCGCCCGTTTCACCGGTGACGATGTTGAGCCCGGCGTCGAACTCGACTTCGAGTGCTTCGATGATAGCGAAGCTCCGGACGCGAAGGCACGTCAGCACGGCGAAGCCTCTAGCACAGGCGTTGCGTGGGCGCTGCACAAGCGCTAGCAATCGTGGCGAATGGCCTCTTCATCCGAAATTCGGGAATCGTTCCTGCGGTTCTTTGCAGAGCGCGAGCATGAACGGGTCTCGTCCGGTCCGCTCGTCCCGCCCAACGACCCCACGCTCATGTTCGCGAACGCGGGCATGGTGCAGTTCAAGGACGTCTTCACCGGCAAAGAAGAACGGCCGTACGCACGCGCCACCTCGTCGCAGAAGTGCATCCGCATCAGCGGCAAGCACAACGACCTCGAGAATGTCGGCGTCACCGCGCGGCACCACACCTTCTTCGAGATGCTCGGCAACTTCTCGTTCGGGAACTACTTCAAGCGCGACGCGATCCAGTTCGCCTGGGACTACTTGACCGACACGCTCGCGCTCGATCCGGAGCGCCTCGTCGTGACCGTCTTCGGAGGCGAGGGGGGGCTGGCGCCGGCCGACGACGAAGCCGCCGCGATTTGGAAGGACGTCACAGGCTTTCCCGATGAACGCATCATCCGCTGCGGCGCCAAAGACAATTTCTGGCAGATGGGTGACACCGGCCCCTGCGGACCGTGCTCCGAAATTCACTACGGCCTCGGCTTGGACGACATCGACCCGCGCAGTTTCGGGGAAGAGCCGGCCGCCGACGGTCGCGGTTGGTTCGAGCTTTGGAACCTCGTCTTCATGCAGTTCGAGCGCCACGCCAATGGCCAGATGGATGCTCTGCCGGCCCCGTCGATCGATACGGGCGCTGGCCTCGAGCGAATCGCCGTCGTGAAACAGGGCGTCTTGAGTAACTACGACACCGACCTGCTGCGGCCCATCGTTGATTTGGCCGCGGATATTTCGGGGAAGCGCTATCAATCGAGCCAGTCCGAGGACGACGTCAGCATGCGGGTCATCGCGGACCACGCCCGGACCGCAGCGTTCCTCATCTCCGAGGGGGTGTTTCCCGACAAGGACGGCCGTGCGTATGTGCTTCGCCGAGTGATGCGGCGGGCGATTCGCCACGGGCACCGCCTCGGCATCGGCGAGCCCTTCCTCCATCGCTGCACCCTTCGCGTCGTCGAAAACATGGGGGATGTCTACCCTCAGTTGTCCGAGCGACGCGCCCTCATCGAGGAGATTACGCATCAAGAGGAGGAGCGTTTCCGCCGCACCATGGACCGCGGACTTCAGCTCATCGCGGACAACGACGAATGGGTCGAGCAAGGCGCCACGCGTTCACTCCCCGGCAAGGTCGCGTTTCGCCTCTACGACACGTACGGATTTCCGATCGGTCTCCAAGAAGTCATCGGCCAGGAGCAAGGCTTCGAGGTCGACATGGAGGGCTTCAACCAAGAGCTCGGCGAGGCGCGTCTGCGCAGCCAGGGCTCCAAGATTGGCAGCAGCGCCGTCGCAGAGGTGTACCCGGCGCTCGCGCAGCAGGTCGGGGCGGTCGAATTTGTTGGATACGATTGCGAGAGCGCTCAAAGCGAAGTCCTCGCGCTGGTTGCCAGCGGTGGTTCAGTCGACGAGCTCCCCGCGGGCGCGTCGGGCGAGATCATCACGCGCGCCACGCCATTCTATCCTGAGCAGGGCGGCCAGGTCGGTGATCAGGGCGTCATCGAGGTCGATGGCTCGCGCTTCGAAGTCGAGGACACGCACAAGCCCGTCGAGGGCTTGATCGTGCATCGTGGCAAGGTCGTTGCGGGCTCGTTCAAGCCCGGCGCGAAGGTCGAGCTCCGTGTGGACCACGCGCTCCGGAGCGCGACCCGCCGCAACCACAGCGCGACGCATCTCCTGCACTGGGCTTTGCGCCAAGTCGTGGGCGAGACGGCGGCCCAGAAGGGCTCGCTCGTCGGTCCGGACCGCCTTCGCTTCGACTACAGCGGCACGCGCCCGCTCGAACCGGCCGAGATCGAGCAGATCGAAAACCTCGTCAACGCGCGAGTGCTCGACAACACTGAAATCACGACCGACGCCCTGCCGATGGACGAGGCCAAGGAGCGCGGCGCGATCGGCATCTTCGAGGAGAAGTACGGCGACGTGGTCCGCATGCTCACGATCGGGCCTTCGCGCGAGTTGTGCGGTGGAACCCATGCGCACCGCACCGGTGATATCGGGCTGTTCAAGGTTCTGTCGGAGACGGGCCTTGCTGCTGGCGTCCGCCGCATCGAGGCCACGACCGGGCTCAACGCGCTCGGGCATCTGCGCCGCGTGGAGTCGGAGCTCAGCGGAGCGGCAGCCTTGCTCAAGGCACCCGCCCCGCAGCTTCGCGACCGCGTCGGGCGCCTCATCGAGCAGCAAAAGGAATCCCAGCGCGAGATCGAACGGCTCAAGCGTTCGCTCATGTCTGGCGATAGCGCCGACCTGTCGGCCGAGGCGCGCGAGGTCGATGGCGCTCGCGTGCTAGGGGCTACGGTCGAGCTTGGCGACGCGGGCGCGCTCCGCGAAATGGCGGACCAGCTACGAGACAAGCTCGCGCCTGCAGTCATCCTGCTCGGCTCTGCGAGCAAAGACGGCAAGAAGGCTTTGCTGGTCTGTAGTGTCTCGAAGGCGCTCACGAGCCGGTTCCGAGCGGGCGACATCGTCAAAGCCGCTGCGATGGTCGTCGGCGGCAAGGGCGGTGGGCGCCCCGACTTCGCGCAGGCCGGAGGTACGGACCCGAGCAAACTCGGCGAAGCGGTTAGCAAGGTGTACGAGCTCGTAGGCTCCGCCTAGATGTCCGCCAAATCCCAGGTCGTCGGCGCCGGGGTCAACCTCTATCTCAGCTCCAGTGCGGCGAAACACGCCCTGCACCGCGCTGGCCGGATGCTCCGCGGCGGGCGCAGGCATGCGCGCTTCTACTACCGCGCCGACGACCCGTACAGCCACCTATTGGTGCAGGTCGCACCGCGCTTGGCGAGTGCATACCAACTCGACATCGAGATCGTGCCGATTGCGCACCCGGGCATCGCGGCCAACCCCGAGCCCGACATGCTGAGGCGTCATGCGATCCGCGACGCCGCCATCCTAGCGGAGAGACATGGGCTCAGTTTCCCTCACGGCGCGGAGCCACCTTCCGAAGATCGCGTCCGTCGCGCTCATGCAGTTCTGCTCGAACGCCGTTCCGCCGAGGAGCAG
>JAFDFW010000182.1 GCA_019309605.1 Deltaproteobacteria bacterium
GACCTACACGACCGATAGCGGCCAGCGGAAGTCGAGCTACCTCGACTACGCGCGCCTCGAGCGTGCCTTGATCGAGACCCGTGCCGAGGCGGTCTGGCCTGGATGGGGCTTCGCTGCGGAACAACCGGCGTTCGTCGACCTGTGTGACCGGCTCGGGATCGTGTTCATCGGACCTACGGGCGACATGATGCGCAGGCTGGGCGACAAGATCACCTCCAAGCAGTTGGCCGAGCAGGCTGACGTTCCGGTCGCGGCGTGGAGCGGCGGTGCAGTCGAGACCGTCGAGGATGCACGCAAGCACGCGGAGCGTCTCGGCTACCCGCTCATGGTTAAAGCGACCGCGGGTGGTGGCGGTCGCGGGATTCGCGCCGTCCGGAGCGAGTCCGAGCTGGGCGAGGCGCTAGAGAGCGCGCGTTCAGAGGCGGAAAAGGGGTTCGGGGACGGTACCGTGTTCCTCGAGCGGATGGTCGCCGGCGCCCGACACGTCGAGGTTCAGATCATCGCAGACAACTATGGAACCAGCTGGGCGCTAGGCGTGCGTGACTGCACGATTCAGCGACGCAACCAAAAGATCATCGAAGAAACCGAGACGATCGGCTATCGAAACGCTGGCACCGTCGAGTTTCTCTATCACGAGCCGACGCAGCAGTTCTCGTTCATGGAGGTCAACGCGCGGCTGCAGGTCGAGCACCCGGTCTCGGAGATGATCAGTGGCGCTGACTTGGTCAAGCTGCAGATCCACGTGGCCCGAGGCGGCCGATTGGATCCAGAGCCGCCGCAGCAGCGCGGACACGCGATCGAAGTACGCCTGAACGCCGAGGATCCAGAAGACAACTTCGCACCGTCGCCCGGAGTCGTCGAGCGACTGCGACTGGCCAGCGGCCCGGGCCTGCGCGTCGATACTGGCATCGCGGAAGGCGACGAGATCCCCTCAGACTTCGATTCGATGGTCGCCAAGATCATCGCCCAGGGGCGTACGCGCGAAGAGGCGATGGCGCGGCTGCGCCGTGCGCTCCTCGAGAGCGAGGTCGTGATCCGGGGTGGCACCTCCAACAAGGGCTTCTTGCTTGGGCTGATCGACCATCCGGCCGTTCGCGCCAGCGAGGTCGATGTGGGCTGGGTCGATCGACTCGTCGCAGAGGGGAAGCATTTGCCGCGCGAGGGAGCGGAGATCGCACTCCTCCAAGCAGCGATCGAGACCTACGACGCCGAGCTCGACATCGAGTTGGCGCAGTTCTACACGGCCGCCGCGCGTGGACGCCCTCGGGTCGAAGACACGTACGGCCAGGCAATGGAGTTGATGTACGCGGGGAACACGTACGAGCTGAGCGTGTTCCGCCTGGGCCCGCAGCGCTACCGCATCGATGTCGACGGCCAGCGCATCGAGGTCGTGGTCGAACGCTTTGTAGGAGCGGAGCGGCGGCTACGGGTTGGCGACCGACACTTCCGGATTCAATCCGTCGACCAAGGTCTCAGCGTGCTCGTCGAGGTGGACGGTGTGCCGCACCGCGTCTCCCGTGATCGCGGCGGCCTTGTGCGCGCACCCTCCCCGGCCGTAGTGGTCAACGTACTCGTCACCGAAGGCCAGGAGGTCGACGTAGGCGATGGTCTCGTCGTCCTCGAGGCCATGAAGATGGAGATGGTCATCGGGGCCAAGTTCGCCGGTAAGGTGCGCGAGGTCATGGTGATGAACAACGTGCAGCTCGCGGTCGGCGCGCCGATGTTGCTCATCGAGCCAAGTGGGGGCGATGCCGAGTCTGCGAGCGGGGAGCGGGTGAATTTCTCGAGTATCGTGGACAATGGGGATTCGTCCCCATCGAGCTCGAAGCAGAACCTAATCGAGCTCCGGCGTTTGGTGATGGGCTACGATGCCGACGGCGCAGCGCTGGCACGCGAGATGGCGGACGGCGAGATCCTCACTGCGGACGTCGTGCTCGACGACCCTGCACTCGTTGCGCTCGAAGATCTGAATCTCAACATATTCGTCGACCTCTGCTCTCTGTTCAGGCGCAGGTCCCGCGACGAGGATGCGCCGCAAGACTTCGGCAAGTACACCGCGGAAGAGTATCTGTTCACTTTCCTGCGCGACCTCGTCGTTCGTCGAGAAGAGGAGCTCCCGGCGGCGTTTCTCGCCAGGCTTCGCCGGGCGGTCGGCCACTATGGACTGGACGAAATCGAGCGCGGCACCGACTTGCAAGAGGTGTTGTTTCGGATCTGCAAGGGGAACAAGCGCATCGACGAGCAGGTCGCCCCGATCCTCAGCTTGCTACAGAGCCGGCTCGACAACGTGGGCGTGCTTCGCGACGTCACTGGCGAGGGCTTCCGCGAGCTCCTCGCCCGGATGATCATCGAGACCCAGGACCGCTTCCCTGCGATCCACGACCTCGCGCGCGAGCTTCAGCATCACTACTTCGATCGACCGATTCAGGAGCGGGTGACGAAGGAGGCCCTTGCGAACGCGGACGCGATTCTGTCGGCGCTCACCTCCGATCCGCACGGGCCGGACCGAGCTGCTCGGATCGCGGAGCTCGTCGCGGTCCCGCATCCGCTCAAGGGGTTTCTGTCGCGGCGTCTGGAGCACGCGAGCGGCGGCGAGCGCCTCCTCATGCTCGAGACCTTGGTTCGCAGGTACTATCAGATGTGCGACCTGAAGGACTTCCAGGTTGCCTCTGAAGGGCGATTTGAGATCTCGACGTGTTGGTACGAGTACGAAGGCAAGAAGATCCATCTCATCGCGACCCACGTCTTCGGCGAGGACTTGGCTGGGGCGATCGTAGCGTTGAAGCCCCACATCGAGGCGGTGCCTGCGAGCGACGATGTGGTCGTGGACTTCTACGTATGCCATCGGGGGGAGCTCCAGACACCGGACAAGACCTCCAAGGGGGTCCAGTTGATGCTGGAGGCGGTCGAGTTCAGTCGGCCGATCCGGCGTGTCATCGTCTCGCTCACCGGCAGTGAGACCGGTCTCGGAGCCGGTGGGCTACAGGAGTTCACTTTTCGAATGCGCGAGGGCGGGTTCGACGAAGAGGTCATCTACCGCGGAATGCATCCGATGCTGAGTAAGCGTCTGTTCTTGTGGCGCTTGAAAGACTTGGACACGGAGCGCGTGCCGTCGGCGGAGGATGTGTATCTATACCGCGTGTCAGGGCAGGACGAGCGGCTCATCTGTCTAGGCGAGGTCCGTGATCTCACGCCGGCGCGCGACGCCGCCGGTCGTGTGGTCGGGTTTCCGAGCCTCGAGCGAACGCTGTCGCAATGCTTGATCGCGATCCGCCGCGAGCAGAGCAGCAGAACCTCGCACAATCGGTACCAGTGGAACCGCGTCCACCTGTTTCTGTGGCCGCCCGTGGACTTCAGCCAGGACGAGATCAACGCCATCATCAACAAGCTCGCCCCAGAGACGACTGGGCTCGGGCTCGAGCGGATTGTCGTCCAGGGCAATATCCGCAACGCCACGACCGGCGAGCTCGAGCCGAAGCTGATCGACATTTCCAATCGCGGCCGCCGAGGGCTGCTCGTTCAGTTACGCGAGCTGCCAACCTACCCGATGAGGCCGCGCAGCGCATACGAGCAGAACGTCGTCCGGCTCCGTCAGCGTGGGCTCACGCACCCGTACGAGATCATCGCCATGGTCACGCCCGGGGAGTACAGCGACGTTCAGGCCGATTTCCCGCGTGGCGAGTTCCAAGAGTACGACCTCGATGATGACAATCAGCTCGTCCCGGTCGAGCGCCCACCCGGAAGCAACACGGCCAACATCATCATCGGTCTACTCACCAACTTCACCGACAAGTATCCGGAAGGCATGACGCGGGTCGCGCTCCTTGGCGATCCGAGCCGGGGTATGGGTGCTCTCGCCGAAGCCGAGTGCCGGCGGATCATGGCGGGAATCGACCTTGCCGAAAAGATGCAGGTTCCTCTGGAGTGGTACGCGGTTTCGGCAGGCGCCAAGATCTCGATGCAAAGCGGCACGGAGAACATGGACTGGATCGCCGACGTCTTGCGGCGACTGGTCGAGTTCACGCAAGCAGGCTCCGAGGTCAACGTGGTGGTCTGCGGCATCAATGTCGGCGCCCAGCCGTACTGGAACGCCGAAGCGACGATGCTGATGCACACCAAGGGCATCCTCGTCATGATCCCCGAGAGCGCGATGGTGCTCACCGGCAAACAGGCGCTGGACTACTCGGGCGGCGTGTCGGCTGAAGACAACGTGGGAATTGGCGGCTACGACCGGATCATGGGGCCGAACGGCCAGGCGCAGTACGCCGCGCGCGACCTTGCAGACGCGTGCCACATCCTCCTTCGCCACTACGACCACACCTACGTGATGCCGGGCGAACGCTTTCCACGGCGCGCCGCGACGACCGATCTCATCGAGCGCAATGTCTGCGACTCGCCGCACGGCGACGTGGGTGTGTCCACCTTCGCCACCGTTGGCGAGGCATTCAACCCGGAAACCAACCCCGGTCGCAAGCGGCCGTTCGACATCCGCAAGGTGATGCACGCGGCAACCGACCAGGATCACGAGGTGCTCGAGCGCTGGTACGGGATGCGCGACGCGGAGACGGCGGTGGTGTGGGACGCGCACATCGGCGGCTACCCGGTCTGTCTGATTGGCCTCGAATCGCAGCCCCTCTCGCGAGTCGGGTTCGTGCCGGCGGACGGTCCGACCGGCTGGACCGCGGGGACCTTGTTTCCAATGTCCTCCAAGAAAGTGGCTCGCGCGCTCAACGCTGCGAGCGACAACCGCCCGGTGGTCGTGCTCGCGAATCTTTCCGGATTCGATGGCTCTCCCGAATCGATGAGGTCGCTGCAACTGGAGTACGGAGCCGAGATCGGCCGCGCGGTCGTCAACTTCAAGGGCCCCATCGTGTTCTTGGTGATCTCACGCTATCATGGCGGTGCGTTTGTCGTGTTCTCCAACAAGCTCAACCCATCACTCGAGGTATCAGCCCTCGAGGACACCTACGCATCGGTGATCGGCGGCGCACCGGCAGCGGCAGTGGTCTTCGCCGGCGACGTCCGCAAACGAACCTCGTCGGACGAGCGGCTCATCGCGCTTCAGCGCGAGCTCGCGAAGGCTCGAGGCGCGGAGCGGGTCGCGCTGCGGGATCGCCTCAACAAGATGAAGAAGCTCGTCCATTCGGACAAGCTTCGCGAGGTCGCTGAGGAGTTCGACGGCGTACACAGCGTGCATCGCGCCCTGGAAGTCGGCTCTGTGCACAGGATCATCCCGGCAACCTCGCTACGCCCATATTTGGTGGACGCGATCGAGCGCGGGATCGCGCGCGAGCAGTCGAAGGACGACTAGTCGCCGGCTAGCCCTTCAGCCAGTAGTAGGCTTCACGCAGTGCGTCGTTGGCGTCGGAGTCGATGATATCACCGTGGGAGAGGATGATACGGCCGAAGTCCCAGGTCAGGATTTCGTCGATCGAGCGGCGAGCGCGTTTCCGGTCGCGGAAGAACGGGCGAAGACTGCGACTGACGCCTGGCTTGCCGTGGATGTCGGCGAGCTTGAGATACGTGCGGGTCGGCCAATGGGAAGAGGTGTCGAAGTTTTCGACCGCGTCCGCAACGATCAGCGAG
>JAFDFW010000864.1 GCA_019309605.1 Deltaproteobacteria bacterium
ACGCACCGTTCGGGCAGTCGCCGTCGGTGGTGCATGCAGTTCCAGTGTTGTCACTCGCCGCATCGCAGACGCCGCCGGTGCTTGTGCATGGCCAGCCGATGTCCTCCGTGGTGGGCGGTGCCGTCTGCAAACACTCGAAGCGAATGCGCGCGCCCGTGATGGGAGCTGCGCCGTCGGTGAAGCTCACGCGCTGCTGCTCGGGGTTGAATAGGCAGGCGTCCCGCGTCGCCTCCGTGAAGTCGTCGTAGAACCAACCGCGGCCCTCGGGCACACCCGCGGCGGGGTCGCTCGGAAGCTGCGTGACACGGCACACCTCGCGGATATCTGGCTCCAATTCCGTGCCCACGTTCTCGGTAGAGACGGGCTCTGCCTCACGGCCGCGGTCGCTCACTTCAGGGTCCGCGCACCTCGCGCCCGCGGGCTGCACTTCGCGCACCTCACAACCGACCATGTCGATTGAGTTGCGGTTGAGCGGACGCGGAAGGCAAAGCTGACGCAGCGCGGCGGCGATGCGGTCGACGATCGCGTTGAGCGCCGGTGAATAGTCCGCGGCGCAAATCGATTCGACGACGGTGCCCACGCCGGTGTTCCCCGCAGCGAGGCCTTCCATCGTTTCGACGATTCGGCGTCCCGGGAAAGCGTCGCCCGACCCGTCCGTCGCAGTACACGCCGGTGTGAGCTGCTGTCCCTGTGTATCCGCATCTGCGGGATTGGGGACCTCAGCCATTGCCGGCGTCACGGCTTCGTCGAGAATCGCAGCGTAGCGCTCCTCGTCGCTATTGAAGTTAACGCGATCGAGCGCGGGATCTTCGGGAATCCCGGTGATCGCTGCAAAGACGACCTGACTCGGATCATCCTTGAGGCTCGCTATCCCGTCGACGTAGCGCTGGATCTCCTGCAGAGCGTTCTTGTGCGCCGAGCAACGCAAGTTGAACTGGAGCTCATCCATCGAAGTGAACGGACCCTGGAACGGATTGCTCGTGCGGGGTTCGACGTCGAAGACGCGCGGGTCGGTCGTCGAGCAGTCGTCCTCGTCGGTGATCAGAATGACCGCGAGCAATGCGAACCACAGCCGTTGTCTTGTCCCGTCATGCAGGTGACGTCGCTGATCAAGTCCGCCGCGGTGAAGCCCTCCTCCGGGAAGTTGAGGTAGAGGTCGTCGCCCTGCGGTGTGATCGCCGGGCAGATCGCGGGATCCACGCCGTCGACCTGCATGAAGCCAGCTTTGCCGTTGCCATCGTTGGTCGTGCAAAGGGCGGTCGGGTTGAAGTCGACGCCAGCGGTCCAAGTGTGTGGGGGGACGGTTGAGTGTCCGAGGTCCGGCGTGATGATGCCCACGTGAAGACTTTCGATCGCGGGGAATGTCCCCACGGGTGTGGAGCCGTCGGTGTCTTCACCACCGGTGAGCAACAGGTTCACGAGTCGTGGCACCTGCTCGGCAAGCTTCGCTTGCTCGTCGCGCATTGAAGGCGAGTCGTCGATGATGATCAACAAGTCCAGCGCGCGCTGCGGGTTGACCGGCACGTTCTGGACGACGCCGTTGATCGTGCATGGATTGAGAGCGTTCAGCGAACGTTGCGTACAGCTGCTAACGGTCGCGGCGAACCCCACCACCATGAGTAAAAAAGCAAAGCGGATCTTCATGTCTTCTCCCCCTACCCGAACAGCGAAATCATACCCAATAGGGCGCACGAAGGCCAATCGAGCGAGAACTTTACAGCAGACCTCGCCCTATCAGCCCAGGATCATGAAATTTTTTTCGGCCTTGGTCATCTGCTATGCAGAAAGTATAGGGTTCATTCCATGCGCCGTGTCCTGGTCGTCGATGACGAAGAAAACATCCGAGTCGTGCTCCGCACGCTGCTCAAGAAGCAGAATTATCAGGTCGAGACCGCCGAAAGCGCCGAGATCGCGCTGGAGCAACTCGAGCGCTTCGACCCTGACTTCGTTCTTGCCGACGTTCGCATGAGCGGCATGACGGGACTCGAGCTTTGTGCCGAGCTCAAGGCGCGCTCGTCGCTGGCGACGGTGATCTTGATGAGCGCGTATGGCTCGGTGGACCTCGCGATCGAAGCGATGAAGGTGGGGGCTTACGACTACATCTCGAAGCCATTCAAACAAGACGAAGTTTTGATCGCGCTCACCAAGGCCGAGGAGCGCGAGTCCCTTCGTCGCGAGAACCGGGCGCTCAAAGAGGCCATACGCAAGGAGCAGACCGTCCACGGCATCCTCGGCAAGAGCGACGCGATCAGCAAAGTCTTCTCTACGATCAGCAAGGTCGCCGACTACAAGACGACGGTTTTGATTCAAGGCGAGAGTGGCACGGGTAAAGAACTCGTCGCGCGTGCGCTCCACAGCGGCAGCTCGCGCAAGAACAAGCCGTTTATCCCGCTCAACTGCGGCGCGATTCCGGAAACGCTGCTCGAGAGCGAGCTGTTTGGCCACAAGAAAGGTGCCTTCACCGACGCACACGCGGACAAGAAGGGGCTCTTCGCCGAGGCACATCAAGGCACGCTCTTCCTCGACGAGATCGGTGAGCTTCCGCTGACCTTGCAGGTGAAGTT
>JAFDFW010000865.1 GCA_019309605.1 Deltaproteobacteria bacterium
TTCCTCTCCCGCGACGTCCGGACCGGTGGCGGTCCAGTCCGAGGCTTGGTCGGGCGCGCTTGGCGTGACCCTCGTTGCGTTTCGCAACGCGTGTCGAACGTCGGAGAACTTCACATTGCGCTCCTCCATTCGACGCTGCGCGTGCGGGCTGAAGATGATGAGCCCTGTGCGGGCCACGCGCCGAATCTCCCGCAGCGCCTCTGATTCGTTCATGAATCATAATGGGACATTATGTCCCTTACGGAAGCAGAGATCAACCTTGTGCATGCCGGGGTTATCGACCTACAGCGTCGAGTAGGCCGTTCGTGCCCTCCGGGTACCAGAAACTCGCCATCCTCAAACAGAACGCCAATGCGATTTTCGGCGAGTTGAAACCGGATCGCATCTCCGACCCTCAAGACGGCCCACACTCGTTGATGAGCTCATTGACGGTCTGACGCCAAACCTTTGCGTCTTGGCGAGCTCTGGGATGACGTGGCGAGACTAAGAGCGGGCGTTTGAGTCGACTATCAGCTCCATCGCCCACAGCGCCGCCGCACCATCATACAACCTTGGCATGATCTGCATGACTGCCGCCAAGCTGGCGTCGTTTTCGGCCTTGCAATCCTCTTTGCGGCGCGTTTTCATGAGCGGTCTGGAGGTAGGGATGGCGACACGAGCAGGGGTCGTCGGAGACGACCGGACCGGTGTTGGCGTCGAGACGCTGCGCCGGGCGATTCAGGACAACCTTTTCTATCGCTGCGGCAATGTCCCCGTGCTGGCGACTCGGTCGGACTATTACCTGGCGGTCGCCTACACGGTGCGGGACCGTCTCATGCAGCGTTGGCTGAGCACGGCCAGGTCCTTGTTGGCGAACCCGACGCGCGTCGTCTGTTATTTGTCAGCCGAGTACTTGCTGGGGCCTTCTCTCGGCAATGCGCTGTTGAACCTCGGGATTCGCGATCAGGTTGCCGAGGCGGTTGCATCACTCGGGCAGGATCTCGACGAGCTCATCGAGGAAGAACGCGAGCCGGGCCTTGGCAATGGCGGCTTGGGCCGTTTGGCCGCGTGCTTCATGGACTCGCTTTCCACCTTGCAGATCCCCGCAGTGGGTTACGGCTTGCGATATGAGTTCGGCATCTTTGAGCAGCGGATCCAAGACGGCTGGCAGGTCGAGCGCACCGACAAATGGCTGCACCAGGGCAACCCCTGGGAAGTCGTCCGGCCCGAGTACACCTATCCAGTTGCTTTCGGCGGTCATACCGAATCGTATGAGGATGAGCACGGTCGTTACCGGGTTCGCTGGCGTCCGGACACCGTGGTCAAGGGGGTCGCCTACGCCACTCCCGTTCCTGGCTACAAGGTCAACAACATGAACATGCTGCGTCTCTGGGCCGCGGAGGCCGCTGAGACGTTCGACTTCGGGAGCTTCAACGTGGGCGACTACTACGGTGCGGTCGAGCGCAAGGTGGCCTCGGAGACACTCACCAAAGTGCTCTACCCCAATGACGAACCTGCGCAGGGCAAGGAACTGAGGCTCCGGCAGCAGTATTTTCTCGTGTCCTGTTCGCTGCAGGATCTACTGCGGCTGCACCAGCTGCGCGGCGGTCGGCCCGACAACCTGCACGAAGGGTTCGCCATCCAGTTGAACGACACCCACCCGGCGCTCGCCATACCCGAGCTCATGCGGCTACTGCTCGACGAGCACGCCGCAATGAGCTGGGAGGACGCCTGGCGGATCGCCTCCGAGACGTTTGCGTACACGAATCACACCTTGCTTCCCGAGGCCCTCGAAACCTGGCCGTTAGCGATGTTCGGGCGATTGTTGCCGCGCCATCTGGAAATCATTTACGAGATCAATGCCCGCTTCATGGATGAAGTATGCGACCGCTTTCCGGACGACCATGGGAGGCAGCAGCGCATGTCCTTGATCGACGACCACGGCGCCGGCGCGGTGCGCATGGCCAATCTTGCCACCGTGGGAAGCTTTTCGGTGAATGGGGTCTCCGCGCTCCACACGGACTTGCTGAAGACCCGTGTCATGCGGGACTTCCACGAGTTTTACCCCGGCAAGTTCAACAACAAGACCAATGGAGTGACACCGCGCCGCTTCGTGGCACTCGCCAACCCAGAGCTCGCGGAGCTGATCACCGCGCACATCGGCGAGGCGTGGATCACCGATCTAAACCAGCTGCGCAGGCTCGAGGGGCTCGCGGAGGACCCGTTTTTCCAGACGCAATGGCGGGCCGTCAAGACCGCCCGAAAACGGGTGGCCGCCGAGCGGGCGCACAGGCTCATGAAGTTCGAAATGGACCTCGACTCCATGTTCGATGTTCAGGTCAAGCGTATCCACGAATACAAGCGTCAGCATCTGGCGGTGTTGCACATCGTGCACCTTTACCGGCAGCTCAAGGAGAACCCGGATTTCGTAACCGCGTCGCGAACCTTCATCTTCGGGGGCAAGGCCGCGCCCGGCTACACCATGGCCAAGCTCATCATCAAGTTGATCAACTCCGTGGGTGAGGTCGTCAACTCCGACCCCGAGACCCGGGACAAGTTGAAGGTCGGATTCATCCCGAACTACAACGTCAAAACCGCCCAGTTCGTTTATCCCTGTGCTGATCTATCCGAGCAGATATCCACAGCCGGCAAGGAAGCCTCGGGGACGGGCAACATGAAGTTCTCGATGAACGGCGCGCTGACCATTGGCACGCTCGATGGCGCCAATGTCGAGATACGCGACGCCGTCGGAGCGGAGAACTTCTTTCTCTTTGGGCTTACTACAGACGAGATTGAGTCGCTGCGCCAGACGGGGTACCGACCCTACGAATACTACGAGCAGAACCCGTCGCTCAAAGGCGCGCTCGATCTCATTGCATCCGGTCATTTCTCGCACGGAGACACCGCGCTGTTTCAACCCTTGATCGACAGCTTGATCCACCACGACCACTACTTCGTTCTGGCGGACTTTCAGTCCTACATCGACTGTCAGAATGAAGTCAGCGACGCCTGGGCAGATCAGGTGCACTGGACGAAGATGTCGATCATCAACGCGGCACGAATGGGCGAGTTCTCCTCGGATCGCACCATCCGCGATTACAGTCGGGACATCTGGCGAGTTGAGCCCAACCCGGTGCAGCTGGCCGACGTGGACTAGCTGTATCGCCGCTTTTCGCCCATCGCCTTTTGGGCACGGTGAGCGTGTGTTGCTAATCTGACGCCATGAAGAGGGCAACAGCGGTGGCGGGGACTCTCGTGACGCTTGCGGGCTTGGGGATGTTGCTTCCG
>JAFDFW010000016.1 GCA_019309605.1 Deltaproteobacteria bacterium
CTCGGTCGTTCCTGCCGAACTGCAGTTCCGCGACCCCGGGGCGGCGCTGAGGCTCGTCCCTGTCGAAGGGCTGATTCGGGGCGAGGTCAATATCGGGTCTTTCTCGGATGGCCTCGGCGTTTCGACGAATGGGCGGCGGTTGTACCTGCCCGTGCGAAGCGACGCCAATCTCACCTTCATCGACGTCAACCAGGAAGGTCAGCTCAGCTGTGGCGGGCCATTCGGAACACGGCATACGTGCACGGCCCCGTACCGTTCTGGGAGCACCGAGCTGGTCAACCCAACGGTCTCTCTCGTAATGCCGCCGGACCCGGTCGATGTGTACGTGGGAGATCTCGCAGCCGACTTCGCCCCGACCAGCAGCCCGGACGACCCCGCGTTCCGCGGCGACTACATCTTGATGGCACATCGCGAAGGCTGGGCGAGCTTGATGTTCGACCAGGAACGCCCTGGCGGGCCGATGCCCACGAAACGCCCCCGCCTCGCCGCTACCGTCGACGAGCTCGCCCCCGAGCAGGTGACCATCACCTACGAGCCCGGCGCCAAACGCGCGTGGATTCCCAGCGCGGAAGTCGCAGCGATCGTTCGCCTCGGCATCGGAATCGACGGGGACCCGGCGCAGAGCTACCTGTTCGACGCGGGCTCGCTCCTCGTATCGGGGCTCGACAACGGGAGGAGCAACCGAGACATCCGCTTCGACCCCCGGCCGGGCCGCAACCTCGCGTATATCGTCTCGCGCTTGCCCGAAGCCCTGATCGTCGCCCGCACCGATGTCGCAGGCAGGGATTTGAACATGCTCGGCCAGATTCCGACCTGCCGTGACCCCTCGCGCGTTCAGGTTGCCGAAGTTCCCGTCCCCGGACGTGGCAACGTGCTCTTGGCGTTCGTCAGCTGCTTCCTCGCGAGGAGTGTGGAGGTCATCGACACCGACAAGTTCCAAGGGATCACCATCCTGACGAACATCAGCGGCGCCTTCGAGTTCGTCATCGATGGTCCGCGTCTTCTCATGTACACCGCCGACTTCAGCACATCGGTGCTTCGCGTTGCCGACTTGCGACCGCTCGTCGGGTGCCTCCAAGGCGGCAGCGACGGGCCCGAAGAATGCTCACCACGGCTCCTTGGCCTCGTAGGCCTACCGCAACCCGTATCGGAGCTACCGCGATGATGCGCTTCCTATCCGTCGCCCTGCTCGTGCTCGTGCTCACGTCCTGCAAAGGCGGCGCAAACAATGTCGTCCTGTCATCCCTCGACCGCTCCGCAAAGATTCAACTCTTCTGTGCGGACCTAGAGCTGATCACGGGCAACCTCTTCGATCTGCGACAAGTTCTGCCGGCCGAAATTTGCAGTACCGAAACGGTCTTTGCGCCCCAAGTCGAGGCCCAGTTCTTGGGCGCGGTGACCCAAACCCAAACCGGGGAGGTCGCCGTGATCAGCTTCACCCGTTCGGCAATCTTGGATACCAATCGCACCGTTCCGGGCGTGACCGCACTGCGTGTCGGAGAGCAACCGACGGGCATCCAGATTTCGCCCTTCGAGCCGACCTACACCTACGTCAGCAGCTTCAGTCCGAAGAGCGTACAGGCCATTCCAACGGAGGCCGTCGTCACGGGCGACTCCGCTTCGCCTACCCAGCAGGTACGCTTCGAGGCAGGGCCGACGGACCTGGCCTTGCATGAGCTTGCGTCCGTTGGCGAGATCATCCGCGACGAAGAAGGCAACCTCGAACATCCACGAATCCCTCGGCACGCCACAGTTCCTCCCGCTGAACACCTATGACTGCGACACGGTCACGTCCGTGGAGTCGCCCCCGTCGGACGAGAGCGACTACCATCGCATTTGTCCGGAGGACTTCGAGAGCCGCGAGGGCCGATTCATCAAGACCGTCGAGACCACGGAACCCTGCCTCGACGGGCCCGTCCCAGGTCCGAGCCCGGTCGCGCTCGCCATCGACTATGGTCTCCCGGAGGACCCCGCCGACGACGTCTTGCTCGTCGCTGACGCCAATCAACCGGTGATCCACCGGTTCTCCTTGTTTGCGGACGGTGCCACCCCGATCGAGCCGATCGTCACCAACACGCCGACGAGCGATGTCGATGTGACGCCCTACGTGCCCGCAAGCTCCGACCCGGCCGACCTGGCCGCGACGGATCGCTACCTCTACGCCGTGAGTGCTGCCGATAGCAGCGTCCTCGCGATCGAATACTCGGAAAACACACCTGCCACGTTCGGCGCCGTGCTCCCCGTCCTCGCGGGGATCTCCGCGCGCGCCAACGAAGAGAACCTCGAATCGCGCAATCGGGTTCGCTCCGCGTTCTCGAACGTGCGCTCGATCGAGGTCGTCTCACCGTTCTACAACCTGGAGCCAGATCCCGACACGGGCGGCGCCCGCGTACCGGAAGAGGACCTTTGCGATTCGAGCGACGACGAAGCGTTCGCGCTCGCGCAGAACGCAGGGAACATGCGAGGGGTCTTCCTGGCCGTGAGCCTTTCGAACGGCACGATGTTCTTTCTCGACATCTACGACCTCAACGCGCCGTGCCGTGGCGGAGAAGGCGCGATCGCCTGCTCGTTGGCTGAAACTGGACCGGATCAGTTCGCAAGCATCCGGCGGCACCGTCGGCGGTTTAGGTTCACCCCGTCCACGTTCATCTCCATCGACGGCACCCCGTCACTTCAGTTCAACACTGCGCCGGGGAAGCTCGACGAAACCACCGGCGTACCGTTGAACTCCGACGGCCCTGGCCTAGAGTTCATCAGTTGCCCGCCCTCGATGTTCAACGTGTTCGGAGCGAACGCCGTACCCAGTGACGAGGACGCGTTGATCTGCACGTCGTCTCAGGTGTGGAGTAACTTCACGCAGCGTTGGGACGCAGAATGGGAGGGCTTGATCCCACAATCGGAGGGCGGCCTCGGCCTCTTCTCGGACGAGTCGTTCGACGGGCAGCCGGGCATTTGGTTCCTGGGCGGCGACGTGCCGTTGTGCCAGGTCGGCGTGCTCGGACAGCAGCAGGGCCCGCCCGCCGACAGCGACTTGAGTATCGACCTCCTCGAATCGTATGGTGGCGACCGTGTCCTGATCACGGGCGAGTTGCCGCCCAACACCCGGGACGACCCCAACTGCAAGCAGTTCGAAGACCTGGAAGAGGACATCGACGACTTCCCGGTTTGGTTCCCGATCATCCGCGCCTTCAATGACCAGCTCGAAATCGGGCCGTCGCCCAACCCCAATCGGTACACCCTCGACGAGGTTCGCTTCTGCTTCAATCAGTACACCGCGTACCAGATCCACACACAGGACGCGTACGCGGTCACCGGCACGACATCGGGATTCATTCACCGCGTGGTCGCAGACGCCACCACAGGGGAATGCATTTTCGACCAGACACGCCCCATCCAGATCGACGACGTCGACACGTTCCTCAGTGCCCGTGCCTTCGAGGACGCGCAGTTCATCAATCCGATGGTCAGTTTTCACATCGGGCCGTTCCCCTCAGATACTTCCCTCACCGACTCCACCGTCGCGTTGCTGAACTTCAACATCCTGAATCAATTTGAGATCGAGGTGCTCGACACCAGCACAGGCCTGCGCTCGCTGCCGGCCTCGATGCTGTTTTCGGAAGAACAGGACCAGCTCTTCTTCGTGGACTTCGAGGCGGGGGTCCGGCGTATCGTCTTTTCTCCGCTTTCCATCGTCCAGACTTTTGAGTAGACCCGATTCATGGGTGTACGGGGGACGGCTCGAAAGAAGGACCATACCCCGGTCATGCGCCAGTTCCTGCGCGCCAAGAGCCAGCACCGCGACGCCATTATCTTCTTTCGGCTCGGTGACTTCTACGAAATGTTTTACGAGGACGCGGTCCGGGCGGCCGACATCCTCGACATCGCGCTGACGTCCCGCGGCACGGACCCTGATGGCACCAAAATCCCCATGGCTGGCGTGCCGCATCACGCTGCCGCCGGATACCTCGCCGCTCTGCTCCGTCACGGGGAGAAGGTCGCAATTTGCGAACAGATAGGCGACGCGTCGAACGTTCGCGGAGTTGTCCCCCGCGAAATCGTACGGGTCGTGACGCCAGGGCTGTGCCTAGAGCCCGATGCCCTCGACGCGCGCTCAGAGAATTTCCTGGTCGCCGCGACACGCGATGGAGGAGTCGCCGCGCTCGAGCTCTCCACGGGTACGCTTCGCGCCTGCGTAGTCGAGCTCGGGCCGCAGTGGGTCGGCGAGCTCGTTCGATTGGATCCCGCTGAGGTGCTCATCGAGTCTGGGGCCTCGGAGCTCGAAGCGCTCTGCAGGCAAAGCCTGCCCAACGCGGCTCTGCGGATCGTCGATCTCGCGGACGGCGCCAAGAGCCTGAGTCAATCGCTCACCACCGAACAGGCCGCCGAGCTAGCGAGCCAAAAGCCCGCGGGCCGTGCGGCAGCGCTGGTGCTCGACTACGCCAAAGCGCACCAGGCTCATTCACAGATTCACCAGGCAACACTCTATACGGCCGGTGACCGCCTCGTCTTGGACGACGCAGCGGTTCGCAACCTGGAGCTGGTTCGCACGCTCGACGGCGAGCGCCGGGGCTCGCTTCTCGATCTCCTCGACGAAACCAAGACCCCCATGGGCGCCCGGGCGCTCCGGTCCCAATTGCTCGAACCGCTGACCGACATCGAGCGCATCCGGCGACGGCACGACGCGGTGGAGCTGTTCGTTGTCGACGCTCGCTGTCGTGACCAGGCGAGGGCGCGCCTCGGCGAAATCGGCGACCTCGAGCGACTCGCCGTACGCGCGGCCGTCGGATTGGCCACGCCGCGCGACCTCGGTGTGATCCGCAATAGCCTCGTGAGCGCCGGGGCACTTCACCAGCAGCTCTCGAGCCGTCCGGGCAACGAGCTCGACGACGCGATGTCCTCCCTGCAGGGCGCTGACTTGTGCCCAGATGTCCTCTCCTTGCTGCAAGCGGCACTCGTCGCCGAGCCTCCAGCGATTGACCGTCAGGGCGGGATCTTTGCCGACGGGCACCTCGACGAGCTCGACGAGCTGCGCAAGCTGTCGACCACCGCCAAAGACATCGTTCTCGATCTCGAGCGACGCGAACGGGAACGCACCGGCATCGGCTCGCTCAAGATCAAATTCACCAGGGTCTTCGGCTACTACATCGAGATCACGAAATCCAAGCTCGACGCAGTGCCCGATGAATACGTTCGTAAGCAAACCATCGCGAACGGAGAGCGCTTCATCACCGCCGAGCTCGCCGAGCTTCAAGACCGCATCCTTCACGCGGACGAGCGCGCCCGCGCGCTCGAATCTGCCGCGTTCCTGGACCTCCGAAAGGCCATTGGCGACGAAGCGCCGCGGCTTCACCGGCTTGCCCGGGTCATTGCCTCCATCGACACGAGCGCCGCGCTCGCCGAGGTCGCGCACTGCCGCGGTTATGTGCGCCCGGCCGTCGATGCCACCCGCGAGCTCTTCCTCGAAGATAGCCGGCACCCCACTGTCGAGTGCTACGCCGCCAAAGACGGCTTCGTCCCCAACACCATCGAGCTCGACCCCGAGGGCACCCGGTTCATGCTGCTGACCGGACCGAACATGTCGGGGAAGTCGACGGCCATGAGGCAGGCTGCGCTCGCCGTGATCATGGCCCAGGCTGGCGGGTTCGTGGCCGCCAAGAGCGCGCGAATCGGGATCGTCGATCGCGTCTACACCCGCGTCGGGGCCAGCGACCACCTCTCCCGCGGGCAGAGCACTTTCATGGTCGAGATGATGGAAGCGTCAGCCATCCTGCGCGGCGCCACGGAGCGTTCGTTCGTGATCCTGGACGAGATCGGACGCGGCACGAGCACCTATGACGGTCTGGCGATCGCCTGGGCCGTCGCCGAGCACCTTCACGACGCAACGCGTTGCCGGGCGATCTTCGCGACCCACTATCACGAGCTATGCGAGCTCGCCGATCGCCTGCCCAACGCTGCGAACTACAACGTTGCCGCAAAAGAGCATGATGACAGCATGGTTCTACTGCATCAGCTCGTGCCCGGCGGTTCGAACCGGAGTTATGGCCTAGCTGTTGCAAGGCTCGCCGGCGTTCCTCCGGTCGTCTTGGCCCGCGCGAAAACGAAGCTGCAAGAACTCCAAACACGGGCCGAAGCAACTCCCGCGCCACAGATGCCATTGTTCGAGCCAGCGCTGCCGCAGCAGTCCGAAGTGGAAGCTACCTTGCTCGCGCTCGACGTCGAGCGCATGACCCCGGTCGATGCGCTCGTCACGCTAGCTAGGCTCCGCGACCTATCGCAGCGCGACGAAGAGTAACGAATCGGGCCCGGCGGTATACCTTCAACAAGGGGGCTGATACCATCGTCACCATGGATGATCGACTTCGCCGGATCACCGCAGCGCTCGAAGAAGCGGACCGGCAAATCGTGGACGGGCTCAACGCGCGCGCGCGCGCGATCCATAAGTACAACGCCCTGCGCGAAGACGCCGGCGACGAGCCGCTGCGCTTGCCGAAGAAGGCCAACGTCATCGAGGGCGCTCGCTCGCTCGCCAACGAGTTCCCGGCAGGCAGCATCGAGCCCGTGTTCCGCGAGGTCTTGTCTGCGTGCACCGAGCTGATCACACCCGATGTGGTGGCGTACTTCGGCGCCCCCGGAGACCTCGCGCATGCAGCCGCGCGCGACTACTTCGGTCACGCACCGAGCTTCCGCCCGACCGAGTCGGTCTCCGGTGTGCTCGAGGCCGTGCTTCACGGCCACGCCACCTTCGGCGTGGTTCCGCTCGAGACATCGACGGACGGCGCAATCACCGCAACGCTCAAGGGCCTGGTCGCCACCGACGCCAAGCTCTGCGCCGAACGCCTCGCCCCGCTGCGCTATCAGCTCCTCTCCCAATCAGGCGCCGCCTCTGAGGTGATCAAAATCTACGGCACGGCACCGGCCATCGCCGCATGCGAACGGCAACTGCGCTCGCGGTACCCAGACGCCATTGT
Organism: Deltaproteobacteria bacterium; assembly: GCA_019309605.1. Classification (GTDB taxonomy): domain Bacteria; phylum Myxococcota_A; class Polyangia; order Polyangiales; family Houyiibacteriaceae; genus SG8-38. The sequence continues at coordinate 6,969 of JAFDFW010000016.1, forward strand.
CGTCGACGTTCAATCGGGACAAGCCGCCGCCCATTTCGCCATCGGGGACGCTCAGTCCGCGGCACTCGGGTCCGCGCTCCTAAAAGAGCTCTACGAGTTGAAGCTGATCGACGACCGGCTCGAGGACGACTCCGATGTCGTCATTCGGTTCGGGGTCGTCGGCAACCGCCTCCCGTCGCGCACAGGGCAAGACCGCACCGTCCTCGCGATAGCGCCGGGCGATGAGCCGGGCGCGCTCCATCGCGCGCTCCGGCCCTTGGCGGATCGCGAGATCAACCTCACTCGCGTCGAGTCGAGGCCATCGACCAGCACCCAATGGCGGCACGTCTTCTTCCTCGAAATGGACGGCCACATCACCGACCGGGCCATCCTCACGGCGGTGGAGGAGCTGCGCCGCATCGCACGTTATGCCAAGGTCCTCGGAAGCTATCCCAGGCCAAGCTAACCCAGCCCTATGAGCGACCTCGCGGCACCCCACATTCTCGCGCTGACGGCGTACGAGCCAGGCAAACCCGAAGGCGAGCTGAAGCGCGAGCTCGGCATCGACGACGTGGTGAAGCTCGCGTCCAACGAGAATCCGTACGGGCCTTCGGCGAAAGCGATCGAGGCGGTGTCGGGTGACGCACTTGCCCTTCACCGCTATCCCGATCCTCGCGGGCACGACCTGCGACAAGCCTTAGCCGCGCATCACGGAGTCCCCGCGGAGCACCTGTGCCTGGGCAACGGCTCGAACGAACTCATCGACCTGATCTGCCGTGTGATCGCGAGCCGCGGCGAGCACGCGGTGTTCGGCCATCCATCATTTCCTTGTTACCGCATCGGCTCTGTCGCACAGGAGCTCGGCTTCACTGCCGTCCCCCTTCGCGATCATGTCCACTGGAACGTCGACGACTTACTCGACGCGGTCACCCCGGAGACGAAGCTGCTTTTCGTCTCGAACCCGAACAATCCCACGGGAAGCTACATCGCCAAGGGCGAGCTCGAGCGGCTCCTCCGCTCACTTCCGGAGCGCGTGCTGGCCGTGATCGACGAGGCGTACGTGGAGTACGCGGACGCCGAGGACTTCGCCCCCGCAACCGAACTCCGCGACACGCGCGACCGGCTGGCCATCCTGCGGACGTTCTCGAAGGCCTACGGGCTCGCCGCGCTGCGAGTCGGCTACGTGCTAGGCACCCCGGAGCTCGTCACAGCCCTCAACCGTTTGCGTGCGCCCTTCAACGTAAGTACGCCCGGCCAAGTCGCCGCACAGGCCGCGCTTGCCGATGACGCCCATTTGCGCGCAAGCGTCGAGGCCACGGTTCGCGACCGAGGCAAGCTCACCGAAGCCCTCGGGGCCGCCGGGCTGCGCGTGGCGCCGAGCCAGGCGAATTTCGTCTTGGTCGATGTGCAACAGCCGGGCAGGGTGGTCTACGAGGCGCTACTCCACGAGGGGGTCATCGTGCGCGCCATGCCCGCACCGCTCGAGTCGTGGATCCGCGTCACGATCGGCAAGCCCGAGGAGAACGAGCGCTTTCTCCATTCGCTCGGGCGCGTGCTAAGGGAATCGCGTGTCTAGCGCAGCCAGGAAGCGATACCGCGTTCGTCGATCGGGCCCGCTAAAAGGCACCGTTCGGGTTCCGGGCGACAAGTCGATCGGTCATCGAAGCCTGATCTTCGGAGCGCTCGGACGCGGCGTGTCGCGTATCACCGGGTTGTCCGAGGGTTTGGACAACGCGGCGACGCGGCAGGCCTTCCGCTCGATGGGCGTCGCTGTCGAAAGCGCCGACGAGGCCACGATAGTTCACGGGGTCGGGCTGCGCGGCCTTCAGATGCCCACCGACGTCGTCGATTGCGGCAACTCGGGAACGACGATGCGGCTGTTGGCGGGCCTGTTGAGCGGGCAGCGCTTCGGCACGCGCATGATTGGCGACGAGTCTCTCACGCGGCGTCCGATGGGACGCGTGATCAAGCCGCTGCGGGCGAGGGGCGCGCACATCGCAGGCACGGCAGGCGCAAAGCCCGACGAGCTCTACCCACCGATTTCGATCGCGCCTCTGGTCGAAGGGGAAGCATTGAAGGGCATCGAGTGCTCGATGCCGATCGCCAGCGCCCAAGTGAAAAGCGCCCTCCTGCTAAGCGGCCTCTACGCCTCAGGCCCAACCGCCATCGAAGAGCCGGTCCTCTCGCGCGACCACACCGAGCGCATGATGCTCGCCCTTGGCGTCCCACTGCAAACGGCGGGGGCCTCTGTCGTTCTCGACCCGAACCTCGAGTGGGGCGGAGGTTGGGAACCGTTCGAGTGGCACGTCCCCGGGGATCCATCGAGCGCCGCTTTTCCGCTGCTGGCCGCCGCGATGGTGCGCGGGAGCCAGGTCAGCGTAGAGGACGTGTGCATCAACCCGACCCGCACCGGTCTGTTCGATTGGCTGCGTCTGCTAGGCGCCAGCATCACCCACCGGCCCAGCGGGCACGGCGCCGGCGACGAGCCGATGGCCGAAATCACCGTCGCCCATGGCACGCTAAGGGGCTCGGTGGCGGGTGGGGAGCTCATCGTTCGGATGATCGACGAGATTCCCGCGGTCTGCGCGTTGGCCGCCGTCTCCAAAGGGCGCACCGAGATCCGCGACGCCGCGGAGCTTCGCGTCAAGGAGAGCGACCGCATCGCGACCATGGCGCAAGTCCTCAAGGCGTTTGGCGTCCCCTGCGAAGAGCTGCCTGACGGCTTGATCATCACGGGAGGCGCACCTCTGCGAGGCGCCCAGATCGAGAGCCACGGCGACCACCGAATCGCGATGTCCGCCGCCTTGCTCGGCTTATCAGCCGACGGCGAATCAGTGATCGACGGCGCCGAGGCGGTCGACACCAGCTTTCCCGGCTTCGTTGCGCTCCTGCGATCGCTCGGCGCGGATATCACGGAGGAAACCCTATGACTCGCCCGCGCCCCGTCATCGCGATCGACGGGCCTGCCGGCGTGGGTAAAAGCACGACCGCGCGCGTCCTGGCACAGCGGCTCGGTTACACCCTCGTCGACACCGGCGCCCTCTATCGCGGCGTGGCGTTGGCAGCGCGCGACCGCGGCATCTCGTGGGACGACGAGGCCGCCGTGGTGGCCCTCGGAGATGAGGCCAAGCTTGGTTTCGTCTCACAAGAGGACGGAACACCTAGGCTTTTGCTCAACGGCCAGGACCGCGCTGACGAGATCCGAACCCCTGAGCTTTCGGCCGGCGCGAGCCAGGTCAGCGCCTATCCCGGCGTCCGCCGCGCACTTCTCGGCATCCAGCGCGATCTTGGCCGAGAGGGCGGGGTCGTGCTCGAAGGCCGCGACATCGGCACCGTGGTCTTCCCGGACGCGGAGGTGAAGCTCTTCCTGACAGCCTCCGCGGAAGAGCGAGCCCGGCGCCGCGTCCAGGACCTCCATGATCGCGGAACGACCGCCGATTACGAAGAGATTCTCACCCAAATTCGCTCCCGCGACGAGGCCGACTCCACACGCGCCATCGCCCCATTACGCCCGGCGGAAGACGCCGTCATCCTCGACAGCACCAGCCTGGGACTCGAAGCGGTGGTCCAGCATGTCCTCGAGTTAGTCCAGTCCTGCAATTGACACCCCATAACTCCCCTGCTACCCACGCACTCCCCTGCATTTCCGAGGGTCTTCGGAAGCTCGGCCAATCGTGCCGACGGCTCCCGCCAGCTCCGGAAGCAGTGATTTATCAATGACAGAAACCACACAAATCGAAACCCCCAATCCCGAGAGCTTCGCTGCTCTATTCGAAGCCTCGGCAACACGTACAGACCAACTCCGCGAGGGCGATATCGTCGCCGGGACGATCCTGAAAGTCGGCAAAGACTCGGTCGTCGTTGACATCGGATACAAGTCCGAAGGCGTCATCTCGCTTCACGAGTTCACCAACGCGGAAGGCAACATCGCGGCGACCGCCGGCGATGCGGTCGACGTGCTGATCGAATCCAAGGAGAACGAGGACGGCCTCGTCATGCTCTCCAAGGAGAAAGCTGACAAGCTCAAGGTCTGGGATGAGATCAGCGCCGCGTGCGAGCGCGACGAACTCATCGACGGCACGATCACCCAGCGCGTGAAGGGCGGCCTCGCCGTAACCATCCGCGGTGGCGTCAAAGCCTTCCTGCCAGGCTCGCAGGTCGACCTCCGGCCGGTCCGCAACCTCGACCGGCTCCTCGGTCAGACCTTCCAGTTCAAGGTCATCAAGTTCAACAAGAAGCGCGGCAACATCGTGCTCTCTCGTCGTGTGCTTCTCGAGAAGGAGCGCGACCGTCTCAAGGAAGCCACCCTCGAGAACCTTCAAGAGGACCAGGTCGTCACCGGTACGATCAAGAACATCACCGAGTACGGTGCGTTCGTCGATCTCGGCGGCATCGACGGTCTCCTTCACATCACCGACATGAGCTGGGGCCGGGTCAATCACCCGTCCGAGGTCTTCGAGGTGGGTGACGAGGTCACCGTCAAGGTGCTCAAGTACAACGCCGACACCGAGCGTGTTTCGCTCGGCCTCAAGCAGACCATGGAAGATCCGTGGAACGTGGCCACCGACATCTATGTCGCGGGCAAGAAGGTCAAGGGCAAGGTCGTCTCGCTCACTGACTATGGTGCATTCATCGAGCTCGAGCAGGGCGTCGAAGGCCTCATCCACGTCAGCGAAATGACCTGGGCCAAGCCGAAGCATCCGTCGAAGGTGCTCGAGGTCGGCCAAGAGGTCGAGTGCGTTGTTCTCGACCTCGACGCGCAGAACAAGCGCATCAGCTTGGGCCTCAAGCAGCTCGAGCCCGACCCCTGGTCCGTCTTCACGCAGAAGTACAACCCAGGCGACATCATCCAGGGCCGCGTTCGCTCCATCACCGATTACGGCGTCTTCGTCGGCATCGAGGACGGCGTCGACGGCATGGTTCACAAGTCGGATGTCAGCTGGACTCAGCGCATCAACAACCCGGCCGACCTGTACCGCAAGGGCGACGAGGTCGAGGCCATCATCCTTTCGATCAACCACGAGGACCGGAAGGTCAGCCTGGGCATCAAGCAGCTCTACGAAGATCCCTGGAGCTTCGTGCCGCAGCGTTACCCCGAGGGCACCGTCATCGAGGTTCGTTCGACCGGTGCCGACGAGTACGGCATCCACGTCGAGCTCGAGCGCGGCGTCGAGGGTGTAATTCCCCGCGGCGAGATCAGCGCCGACCTCAGCCAGGAGCCCACCGACATCGTCAAGACCGGCGACATCGTGAAGGCCCAGGTCATCCGCCTCGACGATGAGGATCGCACCATCACGCTCTCGCTTCGCGCAGCCGAGGGCCAGGACGTCAATCAGGTCGCACGCCCCGAGGAGGCCCAGAAGCGGGTCGCCCCACGCAAGATCGGCCCAAGCCTAGGCGGCGCACAAGCGACCCTCGGCGACGCACTCAAGGACAAGCTCGGCGGCCTCAAGCTCGCATCGAGCGAGGAAGAGGCACCGGTAGAGGCCCCCGAAGAAGCACCCGCAGAGGCCGAAGAGGCCCCGGACGCGGAAGAGCCCGAAGAGCCGCAGCAATAGGATCCGAATCCGGGACCGTGATTCCGAGACCGTGCTTGCTTGGCGGGGGTTGGTGAGCGGTGTAACCAAAACTAGCGGACGTTCACGACAACCGCGGTGATGTTGTCGCGGCCGCCGCGTGAGTTTGCCATGTGGATGAATCGTTCCGCGGCGCCCTTGGGGCCCATATCGATCACGTCCGGGATCTCACCGTCTTGCAGGTATCCGTGAAGCCCATCGGAGCACAGCATGAACGCGTCCGAGGGCTGCACCTCGAAGAAGCCCGTGTCGACCTGAACGTACTCGCGGCTTCCTACGGCGCGGGTGATCACGTTTCGGTGTGGTGACCGGGCCGCCTCGGCCTCGGTGATGATCCCCTGCTTGAGCTGCCAAGCAACGAGGGTGTGATCCTCGGTAAGCGGCTCCACGGCGTGTCCGCGGATCAAATAAATTCGGCTGTCGCCGACCTGGGCGGTGATGCCGTAGTCGCCGCACATCGCGAGCACCGACACGGTGGTGCCCATGCCTTGCTGCTCGGGATCGTGCTGCGCCAAGCCGAAGACCATATAGGTCGCAGCCTGGACGGCGCTCTCGACGATTCGAATGGCCTTCCGAAGGGAGTCCTCCGAGGTGTCACCCTGCGCAACGCGATCGAGAGCATCGTGCCCTCGGCTGACCATGCCGTGCACCGTGTCCACGGCCTCCTGGCTGGCGATCTCGCCGGCGGCGTGACCACCCATCCCATCGGCTACGACGTACAAGCCCAGATCGTCGTCGACAAAGAACGCGTCCTGGTTCGACTTTCGGCGCTGTCCGACATCGGTCAGCCCTGCACTATGGTATTGCAACTCATCCCCTTCAGCGGTGGCGGTCGCCAACCGGCCCTCGCGCTCTCAGACTAGCGAAAAAGAGCGAGGTCCACCAAGAAGAGCGCGGAAATCGTGCTCCGTGAGCCGCCTCACCACTGACAAGGAAAGGGCGGCTGCTAAGCTCGGGCCGCATGAGCCATGGTGAAGTGACCGAAGACATCGACTCGGCCTGGGAGGCGCTCCTTCAACGGCGGAAACGCATGGGATCGGACCGAACGCTGGCCGAGCTGGCGCTTGGGCTGATACAGCAAATGGGGAACGGTCCCGCCCAGCGTGAGGTGCTCCGAGAGCTGGCCGACGCCTGGAGCAACGATTGGCGGCTGACTCTGGTGGCCGCGTCCCTTCTGATCGAGCAGGCCGGCCGGCGCGGGATGGACGAGCCGACCCTTACCGAAGATGGACCCGCGTCCTGGGCTGCGAACGCTGTGCAACGAACCCTGGGGGTCCTGGATGACGCGGAAGGCCAAGACGCAGACGTGGCGGGTAATCTGTACGCGACGCTCGGGAACGCACTTCGATTGTGCGGGCCGGGTCGGGATGCGGAAGCGCAGGAGGCGTTCACTCGCGCCATCGAGCTCGATCCCGAGCGGGGGGAGTGGTGGTACGACGCGGGCCTGCTCGACAAGTGGCGCGGCAGGTTCGACGATGGCTACGCCGCCAACGAGCAAGCACGCATGCGCCTGGGTCCCCAGCGACCCGTGCTTTGGAATCTCGCCATCTGCGCGACCGCGATTGGCAAATCTGAAGAAGCGGTTGAGGTTTGGGAGGAGCTCAGAGTGCCTGCGCGTCTCGATCGGTCACGCGGCATGCCCTATGTCGCGGGCCTTCCACCACTGCTGTTGCGCGTGCTCTCGCGAACGTCTCCGACCGATGCGACCGCGCTACTCCCGGACAAGAGCGTAGGCTTCGAGCTGGTTTGGACCGCGCCTCTGAGCCCGTGCCACGGCGTCGTACAGTCGCCGACGTTCCGCGATGCGCCGATCGATTACGGTGATTTGGTGCTCTGGGACGGGGCGCCGGTCGCCGCACACCAGGTGTCGGCGGACGACGCCGTTCCGGTCTTTCCATTGCTCGAGGTCTTACGACCAGGCGACGAACGGCGCTGGGCTTTCGTTGCACTCGAGCGAGAACCCGGGGCGCTCGAAGGCTTGGAACAGGCGCTCCCGGAGGGCACCCGGGTGTTCGTGCAGCAAGAGCGGGTAGGGCATCACTGTGCGGCTTGCGAGGCGGGCGAGGCGCACGAACATGAGGAGCCCGTGTCAGCGCCAGTGTCAGTGTCCCTTGCCCGCGGCAAAGTGATCGTTCAGCGCACGCAGGATTTGGAAGCCTTTCGGACCGCCTGGGAAGCGGCCACTGGAGCCCGCCCTCTGTCGGTGTCGCTTCCTGCTCTCTATGAAGAGCTCGGCGACTCCAAACGGGCCGGGCAGGAGCATCAGGCTTGGCGAGGGATTGAAGGGAAAGCGCTTCGTCAGAAAGCGGGGTCGTGAGCGGAAAGCACGGAGAGGCCCTTCCATCGGAGCAATACGCCTTCGAAGGGTTGCCCCGGCTCGATGAGCCGACAATGCACGAGCGGCGTCAGCTCGTGTTTTTGGTGTTGTCTGGCCTGTTCTTGGGAACGCTGGCGATGCTCAACATCCTCGGCGTCACGCGCTTCATCGATCTCAGCTTCCAGCTGCCCGGCACGAGCCTCACCATCCCCATGCCACTCGCGGTCGGCGTCCTGCCGTATCCGATCACGTTCCTGTGCACCGACTTCATCTCTGAGCTCTACGGCCGCCATCGCGCCAACCAAGTCGTGTGGATGGGACTCGGCCTGAACCTTTGGGTCATGCTCATCCTGTGGGTCGGGGGCGCGTTGCCCGGGTTCGAACCCGCCGGCCAACCTCAATCCGGCGTTTTCTTCGAAGTGCGGCGCCTCGCCTTCAGCGCTGTGACCGCCTCGATGATCGCCTATCTCGCCGCTCAGTTCGTCGACGTGCAGCTCTTTCATTTTTGGAAGCGCCTCACCAACGGCCGCCACCTCTGGCTGCGCAACAACGGCTCCACGCTGATCAGCCAGCTCGTCGACACCACCTCGGTCATCCTGATCACGCACTTCCTGGCCAAAGGCATCCCAATCGTGGACGCCGAGCCACTGTGGCCGCAGCTCCTGACATTCATCGCAGCAGGCTACACCTTCAAGCTCACCGTCGCCTTGATCGACACAGCGCCGTTCTACTTGGGAGCGAAACACCTGGGGCGATACTTGCGTATTCATCCTGTACACGGCATCGGACAGGACTAACACCGGCGCTGGCGCTGTGCTTCGCCAAAAACGCGACACCCCGTCCGTTCCCG
>JAFDFW010000183.1 GCA_019309605.1 Deltaproteobacteria bacterium
CCGTCAAGGCCGCTGCCAGGATCACCTTGCGCGTTCGCATGGAGCTCTTCCTTTCAGTTTGACGTCGGCGTCACTATCTGGTCGCACGAAGTAGCGCCACGTCCAGCGTGGCCGGCACGGGGCAATTGACCACATGGGCTGGGTTCAGGCTCTCAGCATCGTAGTCACCCTCGGGCGGCAAGGTGGGGTCAGACAAGTGGGGGGGAGATGGGGGGAACTCGAAGATCGAGAGCCTGCCCTGTTCTCTGAGCTCGGAAAGCTCTTCATACGACGTGACGACCGGCATGTCGTCGTGTGGCTCGTTCCAGACCGTGAACCCAATGTGCCATAGCGGCGTGTAGTCTGGGCCCGGCATGAAATAGGAGGGGAGCCCTGGCTGCCCTCCCAAGGGGCCACCACCGTCCACGTTGTACTGGCCCTCGGTGGGCGGGAAGCCCGTACCGTCGTCTGGTGGTGTGCGATTCGCAAACGCGGTCCCTGGCAGGAACTGGATGAGCGGGCGTGCCGCGAGCTCGATGAACTCGTGCTTCGGCACGTAGACGACGCCCATGCCGTTGGCGGGCCCGGCAGGCCAGGCGTCCGTGATCGTGTAGAAGGGGAGATACTCCTGGCTGAACCAGGCCTTGTGGAGCTTGAACGTGACCGACGGCTCGGCTCCCAAGTCTAGCGCTAGAATCTGGCCGGACAGGTCCGTATTCAGGTCCTTGCCCTGATACCGGCAGTTCGTGTTCGCTGGAAAGTCAGGGAGGGTGCAATGCGTATCGACTCGCAGACGCTCCCATGCGTTCGGACCCCAGCTGACAAAAGCGATGTTGAAATAGACAGTTTGGCCGTTGATCTCCACCTTGCGGATCGGCGTGTAGGTGTTGTTCGAGTCCTGTGCTGGAGAGCTGAGCGCCGGGATCGGATTCGGCAAGTCGCCGAAGAAGGTCCACTTGCCATCCTCGAAAGTCGCAGTGCCGACCGAGGCATCGGGTGGAGGCGTGAGCTCCAGGATCCCGGCATGACCAATGGCAAACTCCTCAGAGAGCGCCTCGTCACTGACCTCTGACAAGAAGAAGTAGACCTCGGTCTCGACACCGTCGTCGTTGTTCGTGCCTCGGAGCAACGGGATGGTGAGCCTTGCTCGTTCGTCGTTCCCCTCAGGCTCGATCTCCCCCGTCGTCAGGTCTCTCAGGTTACCGACCACCGAAATGTCGAGACTGTCGATGACCAGACCGTCCGCCCAGAGAACCATTGGCTCGAGGGGTGGCCCGAATCCCGTCCCGTCACCCGTGCGGAAAGTGGGCAACGCCTCAGTGTCGACGTACTCGACTCCGTCCCATGAGGGCATGGGCGTGGGCATCACTAGGGTCTGGCCCGGATGCTCTACATCCCAGCGCAAGAGCATGGCGTGATCTTCATGTTGGGTATTGTGGCAGTGCTCCATGAAGGTCCCGGCGAACTCCCGGAATCGCAAGGCGATCTCGATGACGGGACCGCTGTCGGGCTGAGGTCCGATTCGGTACAGGTCCTTACGGGCCCATTTCTCGTGTTCGGGGGGGGGCTGGTTACCCCGGCTTAGGATGATGCCCTCTTCGAAGTGGATATGCACGGGATGGCTCCAGTCGCCGCCGTTGACCAGCCGCCAGAGCTCGAGCGTGCCCGTTCCTTCGTCGCAGGGTCCGTCATCCGGGTCACAAGCGAGTTGAGGCGCCGCCGAGACGCGTCGCGGGTCCATCCCGACCCCTTTACCGCCATCGGTCTCGATCACCCAGGGGGCCTCGTCGGTCGGATTCTTTTCAAACTCGAAGTTACGATGCGTTGCGTTCGCGATCTGTTCGGCAGTGGGTCGGCGCAGCGGAATCATCTTCTGCTTGCCCTCTACGTACTCTGCCGGATCCATGCTCCGGTCTGTCCCCTTGTACTTATTCACCCGAAGCTCGAGGAATTTTCCAACAGTCGGGTCGCCACCCCGCCATTCGTCAGGCAGGTCGTCGCCGTCGGTGTCCACCGCAACGGGATCGTAGGCTCCACTGACAATGTCTGTCAGTGGAATGATCTGATCGGTGATTTGGCCCTCCTGGTGGGACAGTTGGTTCACGAAATAGAGCGTGTCACCGTGTTCGAAGTTGCTGAAATCGACCACGATGTCGTAGCGCTCTGCGATGCCCTGCGTTGGTAGCACGCCGTCCTCGATGTAGACCGTGTGCTCCATAATGTTGCCGTCGTTGGCGATGAGATAGAAGGGAACCGAGTTTCCGTCTCCGTCCACCAGGGCAAGCTTGAAGTACCGAGACACGGAGCCGTTCAAGATTCGAAATCGGTAGCGCCGAGCACGCACCTCGAAATACGGGTGGTACAACCAGTTCGTGAGGATCACGTCACCCAGGAAGCCATTCAGATTGAATGGGTTGAACCAGAGTTGACCCTCGCGGTCCCAGGCCTTGTCGGCGATCACCAGGTTCACGTCGTAGTCGCGATTGCCCCAGTCCAACGCCGTGCCGCTCGGGAACCGCAGGTTGACGCCGTCGTCGAGCGCCTCGTTCCCCCGGTCCACGGAGCTGTAGTAATTCATCATCGCGGCGTGGCCCTTGTAGACATTCTGCGCCGTGAAATCGAGCATGTGGTCGTGGAACCAATGGGTGCTCATGGTTTCCCGCCAGTCGCCCGGTAGCTTCGTGATCCCGCCGTCTCCGTCGGGCATGCCAGCCCGTCGGTCCTGCGCGTCGGTGTTGATCGTATCGTAGCCGGCGAGCTGCATGGGCCAACGATAGTCGTAGAATTGACCCGGGAAGAAGAATGCATTGGCAAAGCCGTCGCTCTCGGCCGGGTTGTGACCGTTGTGCTCATGGGTCGTGATGGTGTGGAGGCCGAATCCTCGGTTCGCCGCTACGTCGATCGGGAGAGCGTTGTAGTGGCGAAAGAGAATGGGTTCCCCGTAACGAGCCATGAGAAGCTTTGGGGGCAAGGTCCCGTCGAAAGTCCAGAGTGCGTTGGGCACCTGCTCGGGCATGCTCGGAGCGAACTTGATGGGAATTCGTTTTGCCGTCCCCTCGAACCCAGAGACGCCGACGGTGTTGTGGTAGAGCCCGCCTTTGCCAAACTCGCCTCGACGGTACCGGTGGCCCTGCTTGTCATCACGCAAGCCGCCATTTTTGCGGGCACCAGCCATCGCGGTCTGAACATAGACGTCCGGCGGGAACTCGTCCCATCGCTGATGCGCCCAGTCTTCTCCGGGCGGTCGGCCCTCCGCCGGTGGCGTGTCGAGCGGACGACCGAGGTACCACTCGATTTTGGCTCTCCACGGATTGTGATCGACATCGTTCGCGCGGCGCGTCGGCAACGGGTGAATGTTTTGTTCGAGAAACTGGTCGAGCTTGTGTCCGTCCGGGCCGCTGTGGATGCTCTGGGGCGCCGGAAACGCTTTGTACTGTCCCTTCTTCTTGCCGTTCTCGTGCGGGACGAAGCCCTCACGGCCGAACTCCTCGAAACGCAGCATCTGCTGACGAAATGGCTCCGCGCCGAAGAGCGGGCTTGGCGGCCCGTTCGTTGGCATGTTGAACACCGCCTCCCCGTCCGGCCGCCGGTCGTCCTCATCAGCTAGGGCGTTGGCGAGCGCGGCGTCTTCAGATGTTCCCGTGGGGCCTCCTTCAAAGGCCCCCTCGTTGGCAGGCGGGAGGTCTTCCAGACCTAGGAACTGAAGTAGCGGCTCCACATCGAAGGGAAGCTCATACGCATCCCCACATCCGGCCGCGAAAAGCACGGTGAGAGCCAGATAGAGGAGCGCCCCCGGCACGGCCGCTCCGGAACGGGTTCGCTTCTTCCATTGTGTAGCGCCCCTGGACCTTCGGATTCTGTCGGCCAAGCAGTTGCGGTCCTTCGCGCAGAATTCCTCTCCGACGTTCATCGTTCTCTCCTCAAGGGCCCTTTCATCCAAAGGACGCGACAGGTAGAAGTAACATGTCGGTCGGTGGGCGTCATTGCCGAAACCGAGCGACCGACCGACGTTGGTGGACAGAGATCCGACCGCAGCATGTCGAGTGGGGACGACGTTGTGTGATTCCTCACAGATCGGGATGGGCTCCGGAGGATGGCAGCGTGACTTTGTCGCGAACAAATCCTAGCGCTCACAGCGCGTTCAAGAAACCACGTCGATGAACTGCGCAAGCCCCGTGGTCTAGGAGGCTGGCGCTGGAAGTGCTCCGGGGTCGATGTCTTCATCTCCGTAATGCATCAGGGCGTCAAGGAGCCCCTGGTAGATCTCCGGCGTGCAACGCTTCTGGGCGAAGTCGAGGAGCTCGGCCGCCATCGCTTGCTTTGCCACCTTTTCAAGGCCGCCGTATTGGCCGGGAAGCTTCTTGCTCAAGATCCAAGCGCCCGCCCGCCAGTCCTCCGCGCTGGCCTGCATAACATTGGACTCGATCTGCCCCAAGACCTGCGCCTCGGTTTCACGGAAGGCTTTTAGGAAGCGAGCATGCGCGGTTCGGCGTCCAGCGGTTTCGTCGTCCTCGCCCTTCTTGAGCCAGCGGTAAAGCGTTCGCTCGGACACTCCGGCCGCGACGGCGGCGCGCACGTGGCTGACGCCGATCCTCATCGCCCCTAGAACCTCGCCACGCGTCTTCTCCGTGAACTTCAAGTGTCAGTCCCGCTATTACTGTCGGCGCGCGCGCACGTTAACCCCGACGTTCTCACGCGTCGAAGTCCTCCGCGAGTACCTTATCAAGCGCCTCGTTCACCTCGCGCCGGGTCTCCTCGCTAAGTCCAGCCTCGACGATCCGCTCGCGGATGAATTGGGCCACGCCTTGCCGAAGGGCGCGCTCCTCCGATCGCTCGGCGGCCCACTCCTCGAACGCTCGGAGCACGGCGGCCCTTTGCGACTCCGGCGACGAGTCAGACACAGCGCAACGCCCCCCACGCGGTCAGAAGCATGAGGCGAGGATCCAAACTGGAACCGTTCCAGTTATCGTGCGTCGACGTGCCGCTTCCTACGTCTTTTTGAGATCCGCCAAAACTCACGATCTCCTGTTTTTTGCGGGAAATTCGTGCCTTTTCAGTGTCTCCGGAGGGGAGCGCTCTATCCAGCTGAGCTACGCGTCCTCGTGGCCTCCCACCTACCCAACCTTCCCCCGACAAGCAAGGGGACAGGATCCGGGGTCGCAACTGCATGTATT
>JAFDFW010000866.1 GCA_019309605.1 Deltaproteobacteria bacterium
TATCCGTCTCCGTAGGCGCCCAAGTTTCGGGCACCGTCGTCGACGACGAAACCGACGAACCCATCGCGGGTGCCGTCGTCAGCGTGCAGGCTTCGAACGTCGAAACGACGACCGACGAGAGCGGCGCATTCGAGCTCACCGATGCAACGGGCGCTGGCCTCACGATCGTGGCCGGCGCCAAGGGCTACTTCTACGCGTCCTCTAGCGAGACGGCCCCGGCGTCGGACGTCGAGCTCCGGCTCGAGGACGTCCCCCAAGAGGACGACCCGTACTACACGTTCACATCACCGAAGCGATGTGGCGCCTGTCACCCCGCCCAATACGAAGAGTGGCAGGGCTCGCCGATGCAGAAGGCTGGGATGAACACCTGGGTCTACGACATCTACAACGGGACCGGCACAGGGACCGAACTTCTCCCGGGCTTCATCTACACGCAAGACTCGGTGTTCTGGGAGAACAACCCTGCGTCGGAGTGCGCTTCCTGCCATCAGCCAGAGCCATGGGCGCGAGAGCCGTTCCAACCGATGGGCAACCGCGAAGAGCCGACGCCCGGCATGCTTCATGGGGTGTCGTGCGACATGTGCCACAGCATCGCCGACATCGACCTCAGCAACCCGAACTTCCCAGGGATCTTTCCCGACGTGGTCACCCTGACGCGGCCTGAGAATAACGGCTGGGTTGTGATGTACGGAGCGCTTGGCGACGTGACCTACGAGCAAACCGGTTGGATGCGCGCCGCGTACCAGCCTCAGCTCAAATCCGAGGTTTGCGCGGCCTGCCACCAGGACGCAAACGACCCCAACGAAGACGACTCTTTCGACGTCGACCCCCTCCCCCCCCTCAAGCCCGCGATCATTTCGGAGCCTACCTATGTCGAGTGGCTCGAAACGCGGTATGCCGACCCCGAGGACGAGCTGCACGCGGAGTGCGTCGATTGCCACATGGCGGCCACCAACGCGGGTGCGGCATGCGACCGAGTCACCTTGGGTCGGCCCGACGGTGATGTGCGCTCGCACAGGATCCTCGGGACGACCGCCGAGTTCCTCGAGAACGCGCTCTCGGTGACGATGGAAGCGGACATCGTCGGCGACTCCGTCGAGGTCGAGGTCGCGATCACCAACGACCAGACCGGCCACCACGTGCCCACCGGCGTGACGATTCGAAACATGATCCTACTCGTCGAGGCGTCGCAGGATAGTGAGCCTCTCGAGCACACCGGGAGCACGGAGGTCGACGAGGTGATCCACCTCCTTGGGGGAACTACGCCAGACTCGCCCCCGGGCGAGTGCAACGCGGACCCAGATCAAGGCTACTATTGCGGGTTGCCAGGAAGGCTGTACGGGAAGATCAACATCTCAGAGGCCGGCGGCTCTCCGACGTTCTTTACCGACGCTGTGGACATCGTGAGCGACAACCGTATCCCTGCGCTGGAAACCGACACGTCCAACTACACGTTCGCGGTCCCGGCGGAGACCGGCGACATCGAGATCCGTGCCCGCGTCATTTATCGGCGCTCCTGGCGCGTGCTCGTCGACGGCAAGGATTGGCAGTACGACGGACACGGCAACACCCTCGAAGACCTCGAGCCCCCGCACTTCGGCCACCTCATGGCCTCCGCGGAAAAGACGCTGACAACGGGCGCGCCCATCCCCGACGCCGGCGTCCCTGATGCCGGCGATGCCGGCGTCCCTGATGCCGGCGAGCCAGACGCCGGCGCGCCAGACGGCGGAACGGATGAAGGCAGCAGCAGCGGCTGCGCCATAGGCTCGACCCCAACCCCAGGAGCACCGCTACTGGCCCTCCTGTTCCTGGCGGCCTTCCTGACCCGTCGCCGCAAGGCTTAATTCGTCATCAGAAGCTGCTACCACCGGGGTATGGGCGATAGCTTCCACGTTCGTGCCCCTATGCAGGCGCTGGTCGTCAGCGTCCGGATCGAAGTCGGCCGAACGGTCGCTGCGGGCCAAACGCTCGTGATCCTCGAGGCGATGAAGATGGAGCACATCGTCACCGCCGAGCACAGCGGCATCGTCACGCAGGTCCTCGCCAAGCCCGATGCGATGGTGGCGGCGGGCGATCCCCTGGTGCTGCTGGAGCGAGCGGAGCACGTCGAGGCAGCGATGAGAACCGGCCGGACGCGGTTGCGAAGCGACGCAAGACGGGACAGCGAACCGCGCGGGAGAACATTGCCGACCTCGTCGATGAGGGAACACTCGTCGAGTACGGGGCGCTGGTCATTGCCGCTCAGCGACGGCGCCGGCCGATCGAAGAGTTGATCCAACGGACGCCGGCCGACGGCATGGTTGCTGGGATCGGTCGCGTGAACGGCGAGCTGTTCGGTAGCCACGGTACGCAGTGCGCGGTGATGTCCTATGACTACACGGTGCTCGCGGGCACTCAGGGCACGATGAATCACCTGAAGAAGGACCGCATGTTCGAGCTTGCCGAGCAACGGGCGCTTCCGGCCCGGGCGACACGGACCATGCCATCGTTGCAGGCCTCGATTGCCGCGCCTTTCAGTACTTCGCCGAGCTGTCCGGAAAGGTGCCGTTGGTTGGCGTCAACTCGGGCCGATGCTTTGCGGGTAACGCGGCTCTGCTCGGCTGCTGCGACATCGTGATCGCAACCAAGGCCTCGAACATCGGCATGGGCGGCCCTGCAATGATTGAGGGCGGGGGGCTCGGTGTGTTCACGCCCGAAGAGATCGGTCCTTCGACCTCCCAGTATCGCAATGGCGTCATCGACATCCTCGTCGACGACGACGCCGAGGCGGTCGCCGCAGCGAAGAAGTACCTTTCGTACTTCCAAGGCGCCGTCACCGAGTGGAAGTGCGCTGATCAACGCCTCCTTCGCTCGACGATCCCGGAGAATCGCCTCCGCGTGTATGACGTACGCAGCGTGGTCGAAACCTTGGCGGACGCCGACTCGGTACTCGAGCTCACCGGGGGCTTTGGCGCCGGCATGGTCACTGCGCTAGCCCGCGTCGAAGGCAAGCCCGTCGGCATCATCGCCAACGATCCGAAGCATCTTGGGGGCGCAATCGACGGCGAAGCGGCAGACAAGGCGAGCCGCTTCATGACTCTGTGCAGCACGTTCGGCATTCCGCTGGTGTTTTTGTGCGACACGCCGGGTTTCATGGTGGGGCCAGCGGCCGAAGAGACAGGTCTCGTTAAGCGCGCCGCAAAGCTCTTCACGACAGGCGCATCACTAGAGGTTCCGTTTTGCACGATCGTGCTGCGCAAGGGTTACGGACTCGGTGCGCAGTCGATGGCCGGGGGGAGCTTCAAAGCCCCCGCGTTCACCATCTCCTGGCCGACGGGCGAGTTCGGGGGCATGGGCCTCGAAGGCGCAGTCAAGCTCGGCTTCCGAAAAGAGCTCGAATCCATCGCAGACCCAGATGCGCGCGAGAAGATGTTCCAGCAGATGGTGGACATGCTCTACGAACGCGGAAAGGCGGTCAACATGGCCG
>JAFDFW010000184.1 GCA_019309605.1 Deltaproteobacteria bacterium
CGAGACGTGCAGCGAATCGAACGCTGGTATCAGGCGCGCGGCTACTACGACGCGGCGGTCGTCAGCACGGAGTTCGACCCGCCCTCGGCCGCAGGCGACGACCGAATCATCGTCGTGTCCGGGGGCGAAGCCCCGTGCACACGGGAAAGCGATGACGAGGGCT
Organism: Deltaproteobacteria bacterium; assembly: GCA_019309605.1. GTDB lineage: Bacteria > Myxococcota_A > Polyangia > Polyangiales > Houyiibacteriaceae > SG8-38. Next base: position 164 of record JAFDFW010000184.1, read on the forward strand.
GCAAGCTGACCATCGGCATCGAGGTCGAGGAAGGCGAGCCCGTCGTCGTAAAGTCGGTCCGAGTGACGGGTCACGAAGGTTGGGAGTCCGATAGGCGTGAGAAGCTCGACAAGGCCGTCGAGCTCCAGGTTGGAAAACCGTTCGACGAATCGGTGTACGAGCGCAGCAAGCGCGAAATCCGGCGCGAGCTCAGGGAGGCGAGCTACGCGTGCGGTTCGGTATCCGGACGCGTCGAAATCGATCGCGACGCAAGAGAGGCGTTTGTCCAGGTCCACGTCGAAGCAGGGCCGACCGGAAACGGCAAGCTACCTGCCGACACCATCCTTGCGGTCGCCAACCTCACGACAGGTGAAACCTACAGCTCGCTCACCCTCGCGGACGCTCAGCGCGCCGTGTACGCGCTCGGTGCACTGGCGTCGGTGAACGTGACCTCGACCCCCCGGCGGGACGAAGAGGAGCAGTGCACGGGTATCGTCGACGTCAACATCGCGGTCGAGCCCGGCCGGGAGATCCGTTGGGGCATCGGCGCGGGCCTCCAGAGCGGCACGATCGCGACCTTGACCCTCGAGCAGGACACCCGAATCTCGGATGTTCACTTGTTTGGGCTGTTCGAGCACCGGAATTTCATCGATGGCTTCCGTCGCCTGCGTATCGAGGATCGACCGAAGATCGTGGCTCGTGACCCGCTGTTCCGTTTCGGCAGAGGCTTCTTGTTCGGCAACGAGCTCCGCGTCGAGTATCGGCGGCCGGCATTCCTGGAACCGCGCACGACCGCCCAAATCCAGTTCCGCCACGATTGGGGCCCGGATCCCTACGAGCTCTTTCGCCGCCACGATCTCCAGATTCGCGGGAGCCTCTCCCGGCCGTTCTACGATGGCCGCCTCGTCCTCGTGGGCGCTCTGAACTACGACACGTACCTGACCGTCGACCAAGATCCTCGATACCCGACGAGTTACCAGGTGGTGTTCCTCGACCAGCGCGTCGTCGTCGACCTTCGAGACGACTCTCGGAGTCCGCGGACGGGATTCTTCTTTCAGCTCGCCACCCAGCAGTCGCCGGCCAAGCTGAAACGCTCTTGGCAATACATCCGCGTCACACCTGAGGTCCGAGCCTATGCGCCTCTACCGCTCTCTTCGACGCTCGCGTTTCGCTTTGGCATCGGGGCGATGTTCTTGTTCTCACGAGACCGCAATCGGCTCGACTTGATCGGCCAAGCGCTCGGCCCACAGAACTACCGATTGCGCTCCGGCGGTCCGACGACCCATCGTGGGTTCTTTGGTGGCTTTCTCGGGGACCCGGGTAGTATCGACTCACTCAACCGAGAAGGCTTCGACGCGCGCAACGACGGCGGCCTACGCAAGTGGGAAGCGGGCATCGAGTGGCGCGTTCCGCTCACACAGAGATTCGCAACAACGCTGTTCATGGACTTCGGCGACGTGAACCGCGGCGAAGCGTTTCGGTTCAACTACATCCGCGCCGCCGCAGGCTTCGGCTTTCGATACCAAACGCCGGTGGGACCAATCCGTCTCGACTTCGGCTTTCTGATCCCGAAGTGGCAGGTCGTCCGCGGGGAGGCGCCGCCCAACGCATTCAACATCTTCCAATTCATTCGCGGGGGCGTGCCGGGTGCCATCCACTTCACAATCGGTGAGGCGTACTGATGCGTTGGCTGTCTCGCCTCGTGAGCTGGTTTCTGGGCTGGCCGCTCATCGCCCTCGTGTCGTTGGTTGTGAGCGTCTTGTTTCACTTGGACACGGGACTCGGCCGCAGGCTCGGGCGGGACATGCTCAACGACTTCGTGTCCGATCAAATGGTCGGCACCCTGCACGCTGGTTACATCACGCAGCTCCGACTTTGGCGCACGGTCGTCAAAGACACTTTCGTCTACGATCCGGACGGTAAGGCAATCATCTACGGCGAGACCGTGGTGCTCGGCATCGACCCGATCGCGGGGCTTCGTGGCCGCCTTCGATTCTACTACGCCGATCTGACCAACGGCTGGGTTGACCTGATCGACGACGGCGAAGGTGCGCCGACGTTCCTCGCCGCATTCGAAGCCGCGGACCAAACGCCCTCCGAAGGTGAGCCGTTCCACGCGATCGTCGACAAGGGGCGAATGGAGTTCTATTGGATCACCGACATCGAGGTCTGGTCCGCGGACGGCCGCATCGTGAAACCTTTCCCGTTCGAAGCGAGTCTCGACAACCTGGTCGGCAGCGTCCACACGGACGTGAGGGGCGCACAGGTGACGATGGAGACGAGCCGCGGGGATGAGCAGGCGACAGCGGAGCTCGTCTACCGGCCGCACGAAGACAGTGCCCCTGAAGACCCCTGGGACCTCGACCTCTTCGTGCGCTTGGAACCGATCAGCGCCCAGACTCTGCATGACGTCGGCTTCGACTGGGCGGAATCGCTAAAAGGGGAAACGACGGGCTGGGTACGCCTCTGGGGCCCCGAGAAGGACTATCGCCTGCAGGCCGACCTGGACACCGCCGGTGGACGCGCGCGAATCAAAGGGGAGCTGCCGAGCGAGGGGGTGACTCGCATCGAGATCTCCAGCCCAGGGGCGAAGCTGGCGGAGGTGATCGGAGGAGTGCCAGACGTCGAGGTCAACGGAAGACTCGAGCTGACCAGCGACCCAAAGAACGAAGACGTGTTGGGCGTTGAAATCGAGACCGACGGCTTCATCTACGAAGACATCCACGTTCCGGCGTTCCTCGCGAAGATCCGGGCGCGCGACGACGGCATCGACATCGACTCGGTGCAAACGCAGTACGCAGGCGGCGACCTCCATTTGGACGGGCACGTCGAGTACGAAGGGATCACTGAAATCCATGCGCGCGGAAACGTTCCGGAGGTGAGCGACGACCCCAACTTCCAGCAATACGCACCCGACGTCGAGGGGAGCGCAGAGTTTGATCTGCGCATTCGCCAAACGACGCGCGGCGACTTCGAGACGAAGGGATGGGTGCGCTTCGATCGCTTGGACTATGGGGCGCTCAGCGCGCGCTTCTTGATTCTCGAAGGACGCGTCTGGGGCGACCCTTCGAAGCCGATGCTGGACCTGGCACTCGACGGTGGAGCAGTGCGCGTCGCCGGCTATCCCATTGGCAATGGCACAGCGCTTCTGACCGGAGGGCCCGACGCATACACGGCAAACGGTGAGTTCGCGGCACAAGGCGAGCGGCGCGCGGAGTTCCAGGCGCGTGTCGAGGTCAACAAGGGGGTCTACAGGCTCGACGTCGACACGATCCAGCTCGCGGTGGGCAAACATTCATGGCGCGGCTCGGTGAGGAACGCGACCCTCGACCCCGACGAAGGGCTCTCTTTCGACCGGATTCTCATGGGCAGGGGGCCCCAGCGTCTCGAGGCTCGGGGCGTGTGGCTGTTCGACGGACCGGACGACATCCGCGCCGACCTCGACAACTTCGACTTGGCCTTGTTGAAGATCCTCTACCCGGAGGATGCACCAGATTTCACTGGCGGCGTCGACCTCCACTTCGAGTTCCGCGGCGACCTCGACAAGGAGCCCACCATCGTCGCCGAGGGCACTCTGACCGACGCAAACCTCTGGGACATCTCTCCGGTCAACGCTGCCTACCTGATTCATTACGACAAGGGCCTGCTCGACGCGGATGCGCAGGTAGACCTCGGTGGGCGCGGCAACTTCACGCTGAGCACGACCGGCTTCATTGAACCCGCGCCCGGCGGCATCGGAGCATCCCTGCGCGAAGGCGTCTACGAGACGACCCTCAGCACCGGCGCGATGGACCTCACGCTGCTCGAGCTGTTCTTCGAGGAGGATGCGCCCGACGTGCAGGGCTATGCGGACGCGAGCATTCAGTTCTCCGGGCCCATCGACGCGTCCGCCTTCAAGGGCAGCATCGCCATCCCGGCCCTCATCGTCGAAGGCTGGGGACCGGTCGAGCTCGGGTCAGCCTTCCGCTATGAGTACGGCGCCCTGCTCGCCCAGATTCGCCTTGCGGATGACGAAGGCGCGCTCATCGAAAGCGAGGGAAGCCTGCTCATCGACCTGGTCCACCTGGTGCAGAAGCCCGAGGAAGCAGTGGAGGCCCTCGCGACCTCGCCCTGGCGATTCTCCCTGCGTATTCCGCCTCGCCGCTTGAGCGTGTTTCCCGAGAAGTTCGGCGATCGCCTCGTTCCAGACGCCAACCGCCTGCAACTGGCGGCCAGCCTCACACTTGCAGGCGGCGCATTCCGAACGCGCGGCGACTTCCATTCCAGCATCGACTGGCTCTCGGATTCCTCGGAGGGACTGTGCGGAAGCGAATCCAACCCGCGGGCTACACTAAGAGCGCACCTGGAAGACGGCGTCACCGAGGTCACCATGGACGGGGTCGTCGGAGACGCGCAGGTGCTCGACCTCGAGGCCTCCGCGGAAACACCCCTCGACGAATGGCTGCAGAACGCGGAGATCCCCTCCTGGCCGGTCACCCGGGTCAGCGCCGATTTCTACGAGGCGCCCACCGAAAACCTCCCTTACGTGTGTCGCTACGCCGCCGGCGCCCTGAGCGCGCAACTCAAGGCCACCGGCCTTTTCAGCGACGAGCCAAAGCTTTCGTTCTCGATGGCAGCGGACGAGCTTCGCGCGCGAAGGCTGGAGCCTGCCCGCCGAACGGGGATGGTCAACACCATCGTCGAAACGCCACCTTCGCGAAATCGGATCTCAGCCGCGTATGAAGACGGCATCGGCGAAATGGACGTCGACATGCAATGGTGGAATGGAGGCTCGACGACGCTCTCGGCGAAGATTCCCCTGATATGGGACAGCAAGAACCCCTTCCCCGTGCTGGCGAAGAGAGGCGACGTACACGGCAGAGCGGACTTCGACCGGATGCCGCTGCAGGCGGTGCTCGCCTGGATGGCCGGCGTGGTCAATGTCGAAGGCATCCTCCAAGGCAGCGTGAGGGCACAAGGCCGTGTGCGGGACCCGAGATTCGTCGGTAGCGTCGAGCTCTCGGACGGCCGCGTCAACCTACGAGCCGTGGGACAGACGCTCGAGGACGTGACCGGACGGGCGATTTTCGATGAGGACGGCGTCGCTGTCACCGACTTGCGGGCGACCGATACGAACGGAAAGGCAGAGGTCGACGGCCGGGTCCGATTCAAGAAGCTCCAGCTCGAGAAGATGGACTTAGTCGTGCACGCGGACAAATTCCCTCTGCGTCAAGAGGGGTCGATCATGGCACGGCTCGACGGGAGCGCCCGGATGATTGCGAAATTCGAAGACGAGGGCCTCGACGGAGAGGTGCGCCTGCAGAAGCTGGAACTCGACATTCCGGAAGGCTCCGCAACCCCGCAAGACCTCGAGCCGCATCCGGAGGTCTTCATCATCGGCGAAACCTACGAACCGATCCGCCGAACCGACCCCTACTACGTGAATCTCAAGATCCGGTCAGAAGGTCGACTCGTCATCCGCAGCAAAGACCAAGGCTTCTACGTAGAGGCGACCCCCAAGTTGGACACCAGCTTGGCCGAAGAGCTCATGGTGAAGGGCACGGTCACTCTCCACCAGGGTAACTTCAAGGTCTTCGGGAAGCGGTTCGAGGTCCGTTCTGGAAGCATGGTCTTCGACGGCGACCCGGACATGAACGCCAAAGTCGATCTGGTGGCGCGGCACTCGCTGCGCGGAAGCAACGACACAGTGACTGTCGTGGTGTCTGGACGCCTCAGCGACCCGACGATCGAGTTCAAATCGAGCGTTCCGACGACCAGCGAGGCCCAAGTCATCGCGCTTCTCGTCACCGGTACCACGCGACAACAGCGTGGGGTCAACAACTCCACGGCCCAAGCGTCACAGGAGACGACGAACTTCCTGACCGGCGTGGCTGCGGGCCTCTTCTCCGCATCACTGCAATCTCAGTTCGGCGGGTTCGCACCGACCTTCGGCATCACGCAGGGACAAGGCGTTGCTGACGACGCCGAAAGCGACACCGCAGTCCAAGTCGGGTTCAGCGTCGATGGCGTGCTCCCTGACAATGTCCCGATCCGCGGTCTGTACGTCGAGGGACAGTTCGTGGCTCGGCGAAACGAAGGTGGCCCCAACACGACAGCGCAGGCCCAGCGTCCCGGATTTTTGATCGAGGCGCTTTGGCCACTAAACTTCGTGACCACGGGCACGTTTGCCCCTCCATCGAACTGGAGTATCGACGTAACCTGGGAGCCTTGAAACAAGCATGAGCCGGAAACTTTTTGGAACCGATGGCATTCGCGGCCTCGCCAATCGCGGGGACATGACACCCGAGGTGGCCTTCCGCATCGGCGCCGCGATCGCATACCAGGCCGGCAAGCGCGTCGAGCACGTGCCGAGAATCGTCGTCGGAAAGGACACCCGTCTGTCGGGTTATCTCTTCGAGACCGCCGTGGCTTCTGGCATCTGCGCACTCGGCGGCGAGGTTCTATTGTCTGGTCCGCTTCCCACGCCCGCCATCGCACACCTGACCACCAGCATGCGCGCAGACGCCGGAGTGGTGATCAGCGCTTCGCACAATCCCTACCAAGACAACGGGATCAAGATCTTCGGGCCGGATGGGTTCAAGCTCCCCGATGATATCGAAAATGAGGTGGAGGCCCTGATCGTCGGCGCCGACCTCGACAAGAAGCGACCGACGGGGACGCGTGTCGGCCGCGCAGAGCGCCTCGACGACGCACCCGGGCGTTATGTGGCGTTCGTCAAAGCGTCGTTCCCGGACGAACTCACCCTCGATGGTGTCAAAATCGTGGTCGATGCAGCGCACGGTGCCGCCTATAAAACCGCGCCGCTGGTCTTCTCAGAGCTCGGTGCGACGACGCACGCAATTGGCGTCCGGCCCAACGGCAAGAACATCAACCACAAGGTAGGCGCCCTACACCCGGAAGCGTGTGCGAAAGAGGTTCGCAAGCGCGGCGCGGACCTCGGTATCGCCCTCGACGGGGATGCGGACCGCATCATCATGATCGACGAAAAGGGCAACCAGATCGACGGGGACGTGATCATGGCGCTGTGCGCGACCCGGATGCTCCGCGCCAAACGCCTCCGTCGCCGGACGCTGGTCGCCACCGTGATGAGCAACCTCGGCCTCGAGCGCGCAATCGAGAACGACAACGGCAAGCTGCTGCGCTGCAACGTCGGCGACCGCCACGTCGTCGAAGCGATGCGTAACGACGGGCGACGGCCTGGTGGCGGCGATGCAGGTGCTCGCCATCGTGCTTCGCGAAGGGCGTCCGCTGTCCGAGCTCGCCGCCGAGGCGATGGAGCGAGTTCCGCAGGTCCTGGTGAACGTGACCCTCCCCGGTCGCCTTCCGCTGGAAGACCTGCCCAAAACGACCCACGCCATCGCGCTCGCGAAAAAGGCCCTCGGCAAGAACGGCCGCGTGCTGGTTCGCTGGAGCGGCACCGAACCCAAGCTCCGCGTCATGATCGAAGGCCCCAAACACGACCGCATCAAAGCCATGGCCAACGGCATCGCCGCCGAAGCCAAAAAAGAGTTCAACCTCGCTCGCTAGAGCAGCGCAGCCCGGTGATCGCGAAGCGAGTTTAAGGGGATTCGCCAAGCAGCACGGTAACCGTCGCCGGCGCAATCTCGACCACCTCGACCTCGTCGGGCAATCCGCGAAGCTCGACCGGCACTGCCAGCGCGCCCTTATTCGCCGGAGCGTCGCTCAAGTTGACGATCGCCAGCACGGACGCCGGGTTGAGTTGATCGACGATCGCTTCGGGGCCACGAATGCGCACGGTGATTGCGCGGGGTCGTAGAGCGCGAGGGACGACACCTTCGGCATCGACTCGTAGGGGCGAAAGAACACGCTCTTTCATCTTGGACTGCACGCGCAGCGTCACCAGCGCGGTTTGAGCTTCGAAGGTCGTGTTGGCCGGCGCCCCGACGAGCTGAACCTCGCGCTGGACGACGCCCGCCTCGAGCCCGCTGACATCGACCTCCATCGAGCGAATGGTGCGCATCGAGTTGACGACATCCCGCGGCCCGTCGACGTCCATCGTTTCCGGAAAAACCTCGGGCTCCCCTGCCCATTCGAGCCCTGGGGAAAGCTTGCCGTCGAGGGATACCTCGACCGGGAGCTCACGGACCGCGCGCGGCACCCACTTGAACACCAACGAAGGCGGCACGACCTGCATCAGCGACACACCGGTCGGCAAATCGAACATTTCCTTCTCGAGGTAGTACCGCGGATCTTCCTTCGTCTTGAGCTTCACGTCGACCGGGGGCAGGTTCTCTGGCCGGATCGCATTCAGTCGTGCCCTGCTCCCCTTGAGGCGCACCCGAACTCGGTCCGGGATTTCCGTCACGAGAATCATGTCCTGCGCATCGGATGGCGGCTGAACGACGACGCCTACGTACACGCTCCGCTCCATGTCCTCCGCGCCATGGACCAAGGAAAACATGAGGATCGCGATTCCGATCGCGCCGGCCTTGAGCCCGAGGTTGTCGGTGAAGAAGAGCCGAACCGAGTGCAGCGCGTCAACGATGGCGCTCACGGCGTTTCCTCGGCCTTTTTGACCGTGATCACGGCTTCCGGACTCTGCGAACGGCTCGGTTCGGGAGGCATCACCGTGCTTCGGCGGTCCGCCGCTTTGCGGCGGCTACGCTTAGGCGCGTAGAACAGGCCATAGAGGGCGTCACGCAGGGAGGCAACGTCGAGATTGCGGACGATGTTGCCGTCGAAACAGAGCGAAATAGCGCCGCGTTCCTCGCTGACCACGACCACGACCGCGTCGGTTTCCTCGGTGATGCCGATGCCGGCGCGATGGCGCGCGCCGAGCGAGCGGTCGCCTCCGGCGGAGCCCGCCATCGGAAGAAACACACCAGCCTGCCAGATGCGCCCCTCGCGAAGCACGACGGCGCCGTCGTGCATCGGGTTCTCGAAGCTGGGCACGAAGATGCTGTGCAGGAGCTCTTTACTGGCGGCCGCGTCGACCTCGGTCCCGCGCTCGATGAATTCGTCCAGGGCCGCGCTCCGCTCAAACGCGACTAACGCGCCGATACGCTTCTGTGCGAGCGTACCCGCTGCCTTGATTACTTCTTCGATCGTCTGCGTCTCTTTGGCTGTGCGTTGACCACGAAGGAGCGGCCGTCTTCCCATTCGAGCGAGTGCCCGCCGGATGTCGGATTGGAAGATGATGACGACGATGACCGCAAGATACGCCAGCACCGAGTCGAGAATCGTGGTGACGGTCACCAACCCGACGCGACGGGCGAAGAGATAGCCTACGAATACGAGACACAAACCGATGGCCACCTGCATCGCGCGCGTGCCGCGCAAGATGACCAACGCCCAATAGATGAGGAGCGCAACCAAACCGATGTCGAAGCAATCGTGAAGCACGTCCCATGGGGTTCGCTGAAAGAAACCCAAGAAGCCCTCGCTGAGCTGGGTCAGCAAGTTGGTGATGACTTCGATCATGGCGAACCCTCACCCGACCCGCGGAGTGCTTCGGCAACGCGAACGAGCTGACTCATCACATGGACATCGTGGACCCGTACGGCGTCTACTCCGGCGTCCACGCAGATCGCGACAGCCGCAGCCGTCCCACCAAGCCGATCGTCGGCTGAAGGCGGCTCGCCGCCTCGGTTCGGCGCGAGCTCGGCGATGAACGATTTACGCGAAGGCCCCACAAGTACACGGTATCCGGTCTTTCGGAAACGCCCAAGAGAACTTAGCAGCACAGCCGACTGACGGGCCGTCTTGGCGAAGCCGAGGCCCGGATCCAGCCAAACCGCAGC
>JAFDFW010000185.1 GCA_019309605.1 Deltaproteobacteria bacterium
GGTCGCGTACCGCGCGTCAAACGGAGAGATCTGCATCTTCGAGGCTCACTGTCCGCATCAAGGCGCACACCTCGGCCGCGGCGGAAAGCTCGAAGACGACTGCCTGTCGTGCCCGTTTCATCATTTCTACTTCAACACCCACGGCGAGTTCATCGGAACGAAACCAGCTGGCAACCCCAAACCCCTCATGAAGCTCCACCCCGTCGAGCACCGGGTTGCGGACGACCGGATCGAGGTTTTCGTTTAGCTTCCGGATGCCCGATGGCGACGGCCTCTTCCTCGTCGGACGCGAAGGCTGACCACGTCTACTTGCCCAGTTCAGACCAAAGCTCAGTAACTATTCGGCTTCCACCCAACCTTCCACTTTCCACGGGACACCTCGGGACGGCACGCAACGCCACGGGACATTATGTGGTTGATGTTGCTGGATTTCCTGAATGGTGTCGTGGGCTAGGCGAATATTGCCAAGGTTGAAGTCGTGAGTTCGAATCTCATTTCCCGCTCCAGAAGCCGGCCTCTCGGGGTCGGCTTTTTTTCGTTCTCGACAGGCTCGCACCGGGGGTATCAAACTTGCGGAGGCCGTGCGACCTGTTGTTTCGGTCGTGTTTGTAGCCCGAATCGATCCTGGGAAGGTCTCGTCGCCGCGATCGAGGGTGACCTCTTGCCCATCAACCTCGGGGTCACGCACGGCGCCGCGCTCTTGGTCGAACGGTCACCGTGTAGGTGCGGTCGTTTTGTTCGAGCCGCTCCCGTTCAGCAGCCCATCACGCAGCCCGAAGTAGGCCGGTTTGCGTGCGTAGTCGTCATCCAACGGTAAGGGCGCGAAGCCGGCGCCAAAGAAGCTATCGATCCATGTGTAGCGGTCCGTGAAACCCCAGAGCGTCATTCGCTCGCAGGCTTCTACCGCCAGGCACGCGCTGGCCATGTCGAAGTAGTCCTGGCGCTGCCGCTCCAACCGCGTCGCTTCGTCTCCCGTTCCGTGCAGGATGATGTCGACCTCCGTGAGCTCGACGACGACACCCAGAGCCGCGATTCTCTCGAGGTTGGCGCGGAGCTCGTCGTAGATCGGGGGTTTGGTCAGGAAGTGCCCCTGGAAGCCCACACCGTGGACCGGAACACCCTGCTCGAGGAGGTCCTTGGTGAGCTCGAACAATGCATCGAATTTGGCGCCGGCGCTGCTCACCAACACTTCATTGAGAAACAGCGTCGCATTCGGATCCGCCTCGCGCGCCAGCGCGAAGGCCTCTGCGATGTAGCCGGGACCGAGCACCTGATAGAAGTGGTTTTCGTAGATCTCGGACCCCGCTGTCTCGAGCGGCTCATTGACGACGTCCCACGCATCGATCCGCCCGCGGTAGCGGCCCACCACAGTGCGAATGTGGTCGGCCATGAGGGCCCTCAGCTCTTCAGGGTCGGTGATGTCAAGCACGTAGTCCGGGGTGGCGTCCAGCGAGGCTTGCTCCCAGACGAGCGTGTGGCCGCGGACGGACATGCCGTTGGACTCGGCGAGCTCCATCATCCGGTCGGCTCGCTCGAAGTCGAACACGCCACGTTCAGGCTGGGTCGCGGCCCATTTCATCGCGCCCTCATGCGTCACGCTGTTGAAATCGTTGATCAGCGCAGGAATGTACTCCGGATCATCGCGAAACTCGTTGTACGCGGTGCCGACCAGCACGCCGGCTTGTACGGCGGCCTCGGCCAGCGTGCAATCCACACCGTCTGCGCGGCAATCGAGTTCGCCGTCCTGTTTGCACGCGGACGACGATGCGACCGTGCTCGCCAACAGCAAGATTCCGATTCTTCTTACGATGGGTTCATAATGCACAATTGCGGCCTGTAGTCAGTCCCCTCTTAGAACCGTCACGTCTCCGACGAGATAAATCGGACCGTCATCCGCTTCGATCGTCAACTGCACGCCATCGGAGAGGCCCGTCGGCGCCAGATCGTTTCCATCTCGTCCGAGCACGCTTGCACCACCAGGCCCCTTGGTGCGCAGTAACCACGTGGCGTTCTGCTCTGCCCACAGCGCAGTGATCTGCATGCCATCCGGACGCACAAAGTGGAGGGCGTGCTCGCCCTCACCAAGGGGGATCGTCTCCGGCGGACCCGCTTCGCCAAGGAGCTCCGTCAAGGTCGACAGTGCGGCGTAGGACGGCTTCGCTGTGGCGTCGTGGGCCATCAAGCCGAAGTTGTGCTCCAGGTTACCCGGTTCTGGATCCTGCGTATCCGTATCTTTGAAGACGACGCTGCGGTGAACACCCTGGCCGTAGTTCGAGAGGAGCATCCGGGCGACGTAGCTGGCTTGTCGGTTGGGGGTCACCGCCTGCAGGTAGTTGATGCCGGTCGGCGGTGCGTCCGGGTCGTACGTGCTGTATCCGAACTCGCCACTCGAGACGGGGAGGGCGTAGCCGGCTTGCTTCAGGATGTCCCTCGCGTTTGCGATGTCTCCGGTCGCGTCCTCCGGGGGCGCGCTTCGATGCAGATGGATGGTGACTTCGTTGGCGAGCGACAGCACACCTGTCGCCGCGAGCTCTTCGAGAAAGCGCGAGCCACTCAAGCCCATGCCGAGTTCCTCGGTGATCTCAGACAAGGTCCCGAAGACCAATGCTCCGACTGCGATCTCGGCATTCGGATCTGCGGACCTCAGCGCGGGAACTGTGGCGCGAACGAGCTTCGCATAAAGCTCCGGGGTGAAGGCTCCGAGGTTGGGTTCGTTCCAGATCTCCCAGGCGTGCCCGCGGCCACCGTAGCGTTGTGCGGCCGCGCCGGCGAAGGCTGCGAAAGCGGCCCGTGCTTCCTCGCTGACCACCGAATCTGGATCTCCGTACAGCGAGTTCCCATAGTCGAGGATGAACAGGATCCGTAGACCGAGTGACTCACAGCGATCGACCAGCTCGTCGTAACCGGAGCCCACGAAATCGTATACTCCGGCTTCCGTCTCGACCGAGTCCCAAGTCAAATCGTTCCGAACAAAGCTGATCCCCGCGTTGGCGAGCTGGGCGAGGGCTTCGTGATTCACAGGCCCATACGAGCCGTAGTGCGTATTGACGCCGACCGTTTGGCCGAGCGTCACCGGTTGGTTCCCGGCGTTGTCCGAGTTGCACGCCATTGAGGCGATGAGCGCTAGCGCGAGCATGAATCGAAACAACATAGGGCGTGCAAGCTCCAGGGCTTCTGCCGAACCTGCCACTTTGCAGGGAGCTTGGGAAGGCCTACGACCCTTCCACCCAACCTGCCACTTTGCAGGGGACACCACGGGACGGCACGCAACGCCACGGGACACTATGTGGTTGACGTTGCTGGATTTCCCGAATGGTGTCGTGGGCTAGGCGAATATTGCCAAGGTTGAAGTCGTGAGTTCGAATCTCATTTCCCGCTCCGAATGGCGATTGCGGCTCCGTTTCATGGGGCCGTTGTTCGTTGTTGCCCGAGCAGTCTAATTCAAGTCTTCGCTGATGTCGTCCAAGGGAATTTCCAGAGGGACAGGTGTGCTAGATCGGTCCATTCCAGAGCGGTTCAGTGGCGGACGCTCTGCGCGCCTATCTGACGCTCGCTCTCTTCGATGAGCAGTTCGGGTTGTTCTTGGATCATGACGATCCCATCATCAGTATTCCTAGGGCGAAATCCAGAAGAAACCCATTGAAGGAGGTGGACCCCGCATGTTGAACTCGGCCATGGTGCTTGCAGCTATCGCTGCGCTCGTCTTTGTCCCCGCACCGGCGATCGGTCAGACTCCCGGCGACCCCGAACGCGGGACGCTCGACGGCTCCCCCCTCGACGACCTGCCGCCTTACATCAGCGTCCTGACCGATTTCGGCTCTCGCCCTGACTGGTCGCCCGACGGCGAGCGGCTCGTCTTCATCGACGGGGTGCCTCTCGGCGATGTCTTTGAGCTCGACGTCGCGACGGGGGAAACACGGAACCTGACCGGCGGCTTCGAGCACATGGGCTTCACACGGGCCTACTACCTGCCGACCGGCGACGTACTACTCTGCGGCCCTACCTCGGGTCCGCGACCGAGTGACACCCGTCCCGAAGCAGGTCGCTTCACCGGCGTCATGTCTGTCCTGCGCGCACCATTCGAGAACGCACCGCAACCGCTCGGCATGCCGTGCTGGGAGGGGATGGCAACGTCGGATCTGTCGCCCCGCATTGCGTGGAACCGCTCCGACATCGACTACACCGACGCCGACCTGGTCAACCGGGTCGTGTACGGCATCTCTGAGATCTGGACCGGGGAACTCTACTACGAAGAAGAACGGGTCTTGCTCGAGAACGTCGAGCTGGTGATCGACCGCACGGCGGTCTCGCCGATCGCAGTCCTTGAAGTGCAGGACTTCCGCGCAGGCACCGACGAGCTCATCTTCACCGCATACGCATACGAGGGCGGCGAGGTCATGAGCGTCGACCTCTCGACCGGACTGGTGACAAACCACTCGCAAAGCCCCCTCTACGAGGAGCCGGAGGGAGTCGCGCCGAATGGCGCGTGGGTGCTCGTCGAACGCGATCTCGACAGCGCGACCATCCCCGGCCCGTTGGACATCTGGCTCCTGCCGCTCGACGGCTCCCAAGCGTGGGACCGGCTCACGCACTTCAACCGCTATCGGGGCGGTTGGTACGCGTCGAATCCGGCGGTAAACCCCGACGGGACACACTTCGCCTTTCAGCTTTCCATCGACGGGGACGTGGAAGGCGAAGGCCGAGGCGTCCTCCTCTTCGACATCGCGGCGAGCGGCCGCCCGACCGCCCCGCCCGTGCCTGCGTCTATGGCGGCGGGCGGTTCGGGATGCTCGGTGAGAGAGAATTCGTCTGGCGGCGCTGCTTGGCTCCTTGTCGCGGCTCTCCTGGGACTGATTTTGCGCGTACGGCGCCCGACTTCCGCCTCGCGTGTAACACGCCACGTCATGTCAACGGCAACGTGATCGCTATTCGACGACCATGGCGCCGCACGGGAACTCGGCCGTGAACGTGGCCTGACAGCTGCCTACGAGACATACGTCACGGGCTCGATCACACGCGGCTGATTGCGCAAAGACACCTTCCACCCAACCTTCCACTTTCCACGGGACACCAGGGGACGGCACGCAACGCCACGGGACACTATGTGGTTGATGTTGCTG
>JAFDFW010000867.1 GCA_019309605.1 Deltaproteobacteria bacterium
CTCGCGGAGCTCCGGGCGCTCCCCGACATTGACGACCCGGAAGACCTCGACTTCGAGGGGCTCGCGATCGGTGCAAAACACGCGAACCCGCTCCATACGGGTGCGGCCCGAAGGCCCTGTATAAGGCTGCTGAGTCAACGCGGCGTCCGACCCTCCAACTAACGCATTCAAGGACTGATGGCCAGTTCGGCGAAGGACGCTATTGTAAGGCTACGATGGCAACCAATACCCCGGTGGTGGACCTCACAGTGGCCTGCGTGACCTCCGTCAAGAACGCCTCGGGCATGGAACTCGACCTGACCCAGGACACCCTCCCGATTCTCGACCACTACGTCGAGCTCATCGATTCCCCGCGCGAGGAAATCGTATCGCTGATGGCGCCGATGAGCGGCGCCTACTTCGGTGAGCTCTTGGTCCGCCAGCTCGGAGACGGACAGTGGGTCACAGACCCGGACGACTACACCGGATGGCGGCTGTGCTTCGAGCGATGCTCGCTCACATTCAATCCGATCGGCGTCGCCCTGGAGGTGCTTCTCGGCCAGGACGTCCCGGGCTGGGGCGCCCATCTGCACAGCGCCTCTGCGGATCAGCTCCGCGTCGAAAAGGCGCTCGAGGTATTCGGCGACGTCCGTGATCGGGACTACTACACCTTCACCATGCGCTTCGAAGCCATCGAACAGGCGTATCTGGGTTTGCTGAATAATCCCGAAGGTATGGCCCCGCAGCCTTGACATGGGACGGCCGGCCTCCATATTTGCCCAAGCTCCTGGAAACACACGCGTTTTCGAGCTTGGGACGTGACGGACTCACCAACATCAGCAATCGAGCAACCCGGCTGTGGCGAGCTGCTCACGACCGGCGACATGGCGCGGCTCAGCGACAGCACGCTCCGGACGGTGCGCTTCTACCAGCAGGAGGGGCTGATTGAGCCAGAACGCCGTAGCGCGTGTGGCCATCGGCTCTTTTCGGAACGTGAGTTGATGAAACTGCAACTGGCCCTAGACCTCCGTGAGGCAGGGCTGTCGCTGCAGAACATCAAAGATCTGTTTTGCCTCAAGTCCGACTGTGACTGTCCCGAAGAAGCCAGCCAACGGATGTCCAACGTGTTGAGTGAGCAGATCGACACCATGCAACACAAGATTGCAAAGCTCCGAAAGCTGCGAGAGGAGCTGACCGCAATGGTGTCCGTCCTGACAGAATGCCAATCTTGTGATGAGGGCAACTTCCCCCTCGCCTGCGAGAACTGCGATGTGCTTGGGACGCCGCATTTGCCCCGCGCGCTGCAAGTGCTCTGGCACGAGTCCGAGTAGAGGCTCGAATGGAATGGCAACCGAGCACTCCACTCTCGGCTGAGGAGCTTGCTAGGCTTCCTGTGTTTCCTCTGCCGCGGGTCGTATTCTTTCCGGGGACGGCGCTTCCTCTTCATTTGTTCGAGCCGCGGTACACGGAGATGATCGAGGACTGCCTCGACAACGGCTGCACTGCGATGGCCGTGGCTTTGCTCGCGCCGGGCTGGGAGGACCACTACGACGGGGACCCGGCGATCTACGAGATCGCCGGCGCGGGTCGCATCGTGGCGCACCAACGCCAACCCGACGGGACCCACGACGTCATTTTGCACGGCCTCGACCGGGTCCGTCTCCACGAGTTCCCGAACGAGCGCCCGTGCCGAGCCCCTCGAGGATTTTGGCGCCGCGTCGTCTTCCGACATCCTTGCCATGATGGCCTGCGCAACGCGCGTTGCCGCCAAGGTTCGGGAGCGGCAGCCGGATTTCGCCTTGCAGGTGTCGGCCGAGCTCGCCTCAGGGCGCGCGGCAGATGTGGTCGCAGACCAACTCGTCGTCAGTCCAGAAGAACGCCAGCAGATTCTCGAGACGAGCGACGTCAAAGAACGCGTCGGCCTCGTCACGGCGTCGGTCGCATCGCTGCTGGCACAGCTTTCCGAGGCCCATGCGCCATCCTAAGTCGGATGGAACGGTGCCCCGACGTGTGGTACCGAGGCTGTTCATATGAGCGAGTCGAGCCAACACAAACCAACCGTGGAGCGGTACGCCGAGGCTGAGCTGCCTTCGCGCTTTGGGCCGTTTCAGGTGGTCGTGTATCGCGAGCTCGGCGGGGACAAGGAGCACCTCGCGGTCATTGCCGGCGAGGTCGACGGTGCCGAGGATCTCCTGATCCGGGTGCACAGTGAATGCCTGACCGGGGAGGCCCTTCACTCCCTCCGCTGCGACTGCCGCGACCAGCTCGACTTGGCGCTCGAGCGCATCCAAAGCCAGGGCACCGGTGCAATCATCTATCTTCGCCAAGAAGGACGTGGCATCGGCCTCGGCAACAAAATCCGCGCCTACGCGAAGCAGGACGAGGGCCTCGACACGGTCGACGCGAATCTCGCGCTGGGATTCGAAGACGACCAGCGCGGTTACCAAGTCGCGGCCGACATGCTCCGCGACCTCGGAGTCCGCTCCGTTGCTTTGATGACGAATAATCCGCGCAAGGTTCA
>JAFDFW010000868.1 GCA_019309605.1 Deltaproteobacteria bacterium
TCGGTCGCGAGCGTGCTCACATCCCTCCACCCCGCGACGCACAACACCAAGCAAGACGCGTCGAAGCTTCCGAAGTCGGCGCTAATGCTGAGCGAGGTCTACCAGAAGGCGGGGTTCAAGACTGCGAGCTTCATTGCCAATGGGTACGTCTCGAATGCGTTCGGCTTCGATCAAGGATGGGACCACTATACCAATTACATTCGAGAGGCGCGCAACACCACCGCTGCCACCGTGTTCGGTGAGGCGGAGGGCTGGATCGAGAAGAACAAGGAGGGCCGGTTCTTCGTCTACATCCAGACCATCGACCCGCACGTGCCGTACGATCCTCCTGCTAAGTTCCTCGAGATGTACGACCCGAAGCCGTACAACGGCCAGGTGAAGAACCGTCGCACGCACCTGATGCTCGACGATGCTAAGAAGAACCCGAAGAAGTACTCATTCACGCAGCGAGACAAAGAGCACATCGAGGCGCTGCATGACGGCGAGATCAGCTACCACGACGAGTACTTCGGAAAATTCCTCGTGAAACTACGAGAGCTGGGGCTCGACGAAAACACGATCATCGTGGTCACCTCGGATCACGGCGAGGAGTTCCAGGAGCACGGCTCCTGGGGCCACGGCCACTCGGTATACCAAGAGCTGCTTGGTGTGCCGCTCATGTTCCGATGGCCTGGGGCCATTCCGGCGAATACGCGCATCGGGCCGGTCGTCAGCACGCTCGATATCGGCCCGACCGTGCTCGAGGCGACGGGCGTCCCGGTTCCCGAGAAGTTCGAAGGCCGCAGCTTGCTTGGGTTCATGCGCGGCGATTGGCCCACGGGTCCCTACGTGGCGTTTAGCGACTTCCTCGACCATCGCCGGGTAATCCGCGGCGGCGATTGGAAGATGATCATTCGAGGAAACCTGTCTCAGGTCATCTTCGACCTCGGGAAGGACTATTGGGAGCAGACGGAGCTCGACGGTAGCGGCCACCCCATCGCGCAGCGCTACCTGCGGACTCTTCACGGGCAGTTCCTCGGCGCGCAGAATCGCGGTCATTGGCTGGCAGCTTCGACGAACTCAGCCAGCAAGCAAAAGCCCGCGTTGACCGAGGAAAAGCAGGAGATGACGCCGAAGCTCTGCCGCCAGCTAGTGGCGCTCGGCTACATCAGCGCCGAGTGTGACGAGCTGCTCAACAATTGAGAGCCTGAATGCTAGCGCCGCTCTGGCTTGGCGCCGCCAAGGCGGGCGACCAGCGTCGTGATCATGTAGCCGATGCCGACCAAACCGATTGCCATCATCACATCGGTGAAGCTGGGCGCGAAGAACTCGGTGGGATACTTGTCCGGGCCGAGATCAGCCAGGCGCTCCGCTGTCAGCGCTTGCCCCTTGAACATCTCGCCGACCTTGGGCGCCACGCCCTCTTGGAACGGCCACAAACCGAACACCGCGCCGACCAGTAGGCCCATGAGCACGCCCAAGGTTGCTTGCTCATACCGCTCGAGCACGACCTTGATGAGGTTACTAATGAGCAAGACGCCGATCGCAACGCCAATGCCTACCGGAAGGACCACGCTGAGCACCGGCTCCGACGCGCTCGCCAGGTCGTTGGCCTTGAGGGCTTCCTTGAGAGCGTCGATCGCACTCAGGACCGGCACGTACACGCCCAGCACCAACAGGAGCTGGCGCCGTCGATCTGCAACCACGCCAAGCCGGCCATCACGAGGAGTCCGGCGACCATGCCCACCCAGAATGGGTTGGTCGCCGGCCGGGCCATTTGCCAGAGCACGGGAACGCCGCCCAGCGTCAGGCCGATGAACAGGCTGTACATCGCCCAGCGGTGTTCGACGACGGCATCTTTGACCGGACCCGCGCCCAAGAGAATCGCTACCGCGGCGGCGACCCCGACGAGACCCAAGACGATGAAGGAGCTCTTCCGCAGGCGCAGTCCGCTGAGGTCGGCCAATGCCTGGATGAACCGAGGATAGATTCCGGCTGCGAGCAGCATGGTGCCGCCGCTGATACCGGGGACGAGGTTCGCGAGCCCCATCAGCGCGCCACCC
>JAFDFW010000869.1 GCA_019309605.1 Deltaproteobacteria bacterium
ATGAATGGGTCACGTGGCGGTCCAGTGGGTCAGCTGTCCCGCGCTGACCATGACCAACCGAAACACCAGGCCGCCGACGAGCACCAGCATTGGCGCCACGGCGGTGTGGCGAATCTTGTGGGTTGCGGCCAAGCTCTGGATGACGATCGGAACGAGCAAGCCGAGCCCGACGACCAGGACCCAAAACACCGCGGTGAATGGTCCGCCTAGCAGCATGCCCGCGGCTTCGCGGTGGACCGCGGAGGCGTTCATCAAGCCGATCAGGAACAAGACGATGAACAGCAGCTCGGTGATCATGAAGCCGATGTCTGCGCGCGACACCAGGTCCCTCTCGGCGTGTTCCTTCGCCACCAGATCGACGAGCGCCGCTGCGGTGGAAACGCCGGAAACCAGGAAAAGCGGGCCGAGCAACGCGCTACTCCAAAGGGGCCTGGCTCCGAGCGAGCTGAGCAGAATCCCGGTGTAGATGCCTAGCATGATGCCCAGTGCGATGTTGATCGCCCCGATCGCCCTCAACACCGACGGCCGCGCTTGCATGCGGGTCGACAACTTCGCGAGGCCCGGTGAGCGTTCTCGGAGTGCCGCTGGAAGCGCCAGGAGCAGACTTCCGATCAAGGCCGGGTAGACCAGGAGCAGAATCCAAGAGCCCCAGGACATCGGGGAGGTCACCTGGAACGTCAGGTACAAACGCCAAACGTAGAGTTTGTGCTCGAGGTCCAAGAACAGCGCGAACATGCCTGCCGACAGCAGGACCAGACTCAAAGCCGGCAAGACGTAGCAAGAGGAGTCGCGGTTGCGCCATCGGCCCGAGAGCAGAAAGTAGCCGCAGATGATCATCATGCCCGCCACCAGGCCACCCAAGAAGAGATAAACGGGAATCTCCCACGCCCAAACTTCGTGAGAGGGGTCGACGAAGGGGTTGCTGTTGGTGGTCGTGTATTCCCGCATCGGAACTATCCTGCTTTGCGCGCGGTGACGCGTTGGGGGCAAGCCTGGAACGCGTCTCGGCCAATCTCATAGGGTCGCGGAGTTTGGCTTGCCGGGCCGATCTCGAATCCCGCCTCGTAGATGGCTTTCAGCACCGAGAACAATTGATTGCGATTGGCTAGAGGCAACGTCCGGATCAGCCAGCCCATCAAGTCGTCAACGGGCAGCGAACGCTCGAGCTCTCGAAACACGCGCGCCTGTTCTCTAGTCGCGAGCTCCGTTTCGTTCTTCGTGCCTCGGGTTTGGTTACTCACTTTTTCGCCGTGTCCGTCAGGAAGTGAACCCTGGGCTCGGTGCCCGCTTCGGGCAACAGGGTCTTTGATTTGCGCGATTGCAATAGCGTGCTGACATCGCTATTGGGATCGTCGAGGTCGCCAAAGTGCATGCAGTGCGTGGGGCAAACCGACACACAGGCCGGATCCTGTCCGACTTTGAGGCGATGCTCGCAGAACGTGCACTTGTCGGCGTAGCCGTCTGGATGGGTGTAGCGTGCCCCGTACGGGCATGCCGCCAGGCACGCCTTGCATCCGATACACATGTCCTCGTTGATTTGCACGAGCTTGCCGAAGTCCGAGACATGGCTCGCTCCCGTCGGGCAACAATGCACGCACGGCGGATTGTCGCACATGTTGCAGCGCTCGCTTCGAATCTCCATGGAGAGATTCTCCCGTCGGGCAACAATGCACGCACGGCGGATTGTCGCACATGTTGCAGCGCTCGCTTCGAATCTCCATGGAGAGATTTGGGAAGACTCCCGTCACCTCGGTCACGATCCAATCGCGGCAAAAGCCATCTGGAACGTTATTTTCGGTCTTGCACGCGGCGACACAGTCCATGCATCCGATGCACTTGCTCGTATCGATCAGCATTCCGAATCGAGCCATCGTCCTATGCCTCCAACTCGAGGGTCACGAAGTTTACGTTCATGCCGGTGGCGCCCATCAGGGGATCGACCTTGTACTGCGTGATCAGCCCGGCATCGCTTGCGCCCTTTTTGTACTTCGGAAAAATCCCACGCGACGTATGACCAAACCCGTGCGTGATGTAAATGCAGTCGCCCCGGATTCGTTGGGTCGCTTTGACCCTGACCGGCTTGCTCTCGACGCCTTCGGAGTTCTTGAGCCGGACGTAGTCCCCGCTCTCTAGACCATAGCGGCGAGCGATATCCTGGTTTATCCAGGCTTCGTTTTCGTCCATCAAGTCCGACAGG
>JAFDFW010000186.1 GCA_019309605.1 Deltaproteobacteria bacterium
GGGCTGTTCATTGGGTTCCTCCGGATGCTTACCACCCTCTGATGCACCGACCGTGCCAACCGGAAAACGCAATCGTTTCGGGAGAAGGTCCGTTACGCGACGCCGTGGTGACGACTTTCGTCGTCAGAATCATGACGACGGGAGTCGTTTCGGCAGGTTCCGGGCAGCCCTCGAACCAGCCTCACTCGCGTCGGTTCTTGAACTTCTCCGGGTCGATCTCGAGGGTTGCCATTCGGCTGATCAGCCCGGTGCGCGGAACGGAAAGCATTCGTGCGGCGCGGGCCACGATGCCTTCGCACGCCGCGAGCGTGTCCTCGATGATTCCCTTCTCGAGGACATCGAGGCCGTCTTTTTGCTCGGCGAGTTGCTTCCAACGGCCTGGGATTTCGTTGCCGGATGACCCACCGGCGGGCTGAGCGGCGGTCAATGAGCCAGCCGCGCCGAGGGGATGTTCGCCCTCCAGGTCCAGGTGGCGCGCTTCGATGACGGGGTCCGCAGATTCGCTGACGCGCACACGGTTTCTAGCTCGCTCCAACACGGCCTCGAGCTCGCGAATGTTTCCGCCCCAGCGCAGATGGTGGGCTGAGAGTAGCTCACGCGCGCTGCCGTCCAGCTCCCAGTCGTTCCGCCCGTCGGTGCGGTTCAAGTAGCGAACGGCGATTTGGGGGATGTCTTCGCGCCTTTCGCGGAGCGGCGGTAGCACGATCGGCACCGTTGCGAGCCGGTAGTAGAGAT
Source organism: Deltaproteobacteria bacterium (assembly GCA_019309605.1). Taxonomy (GTDB): domain Bacteria; phylum Myxococcota_A; class Polyangia; order Polyangiales; family Houyiibacteriaceae; genus SG8-38. The sequence goes on from JAFDFW010000186.1 coordinate 736, forward strand.
CCTGCCGGAAGCGGTTGTCGGCGATGGCCTGCAACACGTCGCCGTTCGTGACCGAGATGAGGCGTACGTCGGCTTTCTTGGGCTCCCGCCCTTGGTAACCAAGGGGCCGATACGAGCCGAACTGCGTGAAGTCGAGGAGCAGTTGCTGAGCATGGCGGGACAAGTTGAGCACCTCATCCAGGATCAGGGTCCCTTTGTTTGCGTATTCGACCAGACCCTTCCTCTTGGAGACTGCACCCGAAAATGCCCCCCGCTCGTGTCCGAAAAGCTCCGAGGTGATCGTGTTCAAATCGTCGGCTAGCCCCAGCGTGGCCCGGACGATGGGCTCACGATTGCTAGCCCGCGCGAACGCGGTCGCAAGCTGGGTCTTGCCGGTCCCCGACTCGCCCGAGAGCATGATGGAAGCATTGCTGGCAACTGCAGCACGCAGCTCCTCGCGAATCGTTGCCATGCTCTCGGGAGCCAGAAGCTCGTCGAGGCTCAGGTGATGCTCGTTGTGGTCCTTCGCGCGTTCGACCCACAGGTCTTCCCGCGTGGCCTCGATTAGGGTCTGCTGCGCAATCATACCGCCAAGCAGTGAGCCCACGCATTCGATGAACTCGAGCACGGCGCTTTGCTCCCCTTCGTCCCCGGGAAACTCCAGATACATCGCGCCGATTAGGGTACGCCCACGTCGGGAGGACGTTGGGAGCGACCAAAGTGGAACCGCCGCGAACGAACCCATCGGAGCGTACGGTACCGGGCCCGCCACCGTCTTGGGCTCGACCTGCACGCGGCTCAACGTGTCTGTCACGTGTTGGGCAAGTACTGCCGGCGGCACGCCTCGAAAACCAGCTGTGCGTGAGCGGTGCATCGGTCCTCCACCGCTCTTGGTTTCCAACGTGCTCCAGGCGGAGGTCGCGCCGAGCTGGACGCACAACGCTTCCAGCGTCTCTTCGATGAAACGTCCACCGTGAAGCCCCATCACTGCGGATGCCACGACTTCACGCATGCGCGGCCACGGGTCTAGGTTGTCCGCTGCAGACATCAGGCCCTCTGAGGTTACCTGGTTGAGCCCAGTCCGACTACCCATTGTACAACGACTCGATCGAAGGGCGAAAACCCATATTCTGGTGGCTTTCCAAGACTCGAACCATCATCACCAACTGTGCCTTGCTTCGGACGCCGAGCTTTCGCATCACCCCGTTGAGCAAGACAGACACGCGCGATGTGCTGAGCCCCAAACGGTAGCTGATGATCTTACTGCTTTCGCCTAGCGCTGCGCTCGTTGCAACTTGTTGCTCGCGCGCCGTGAGCCCGCATGCACGACCCGCCTTGGAGGTGTTGAGCTTGAGGAGGATGAAGCGGCGGCCGTCGGCATCGAACCAGTCGACCAGGGTCACGCGTCCACGCACCAAGCCCTCCCAAACCAGAAGCGCCCGCTCCGTGTCGGTCTTACGAAAGTCGCGGCGTGTCCGGTCGAGACGCAGGGCTGCGTCACGGAGCATCTCGGAGCCTACGGTTCCCTCGACTTCCGACATGGCCGTCAACGTGACTGGACGCGCCCGCCTGGGCGGGATCTTCCTTGCTGGCTCCATTCCGCTCATGCGGACGTCGAAATGCACGCCACGTGCCACTCCAAAAGTCCTGCAATTCCGCAATGCGTGAAGCGGGATTAGAGACAAACGACGACGGTCGTCGTCAGGAACCGACGGCCGTCATCACTTTTCACATGCCGGTGCAGGCGACGGACAGCGTCAGCGGCGACGACGAGCGACGTCATTTGGGCGGCACGGGCACCAGCTCTACGCACTAATCATTGCGTTTCTTCGTTGGCACGGTGCGTGCTCTGGTCTGAGGGCACCATCACAAACAGGAGCCTAGCTATGATTCTCCAAGAATACGCCGCAATCCTCGACAAGGCACGACAACGACGGGCCGACACCATCGGCTACGCCGCTCGCAAGCACCCCATCATCGCCGTTCTCGTCGCCGCCGTTCTCTTCGTTCCAGTTCCGATCATGCTTACGCAAGTCGAGTGGAACCCGTCTGTGCCGGTGGCCATGCGATGAGGCCACGACGTCGAGCCTTGGGAGGGGCAAGCACACGGCATGCCGCTGCCATCCGAGGCCCGTCGTCAAGCTCTCACGTCGCGGAGCACCGCGTCAGAACGCCCCTCCAACCCCGATGGCTCCCCCAGCGCGATTCACGTGGATGCTCGGCGATAGCTCCGCCTTGAGCTTCTCGTCGCCTTTCCTAAACAGATAGACCAGCGGAATGGTCAGGAGCGGAGCGGCGGTGACACCCAGCATGATCGCAAGGTCGGTCTGCTTGGCGCGGTTGACGCACGGGTCGGGGTTCAGATTGTTGATCGAGCAAGACTGGGCGGGCTTCGGGTCCGCGGTGACGCCCACCGCGATCGCCGCTGCTGTGAATCCGATACCCAAACCTCCGCTTAGCCACCCCCACCACGGCGTTTTGCTCTTGTACGGCAGCACGAGCGGCATGGCCGTTACGAGCAGTGCGGAACCCGCCGCGCCCGTGACGAGGATCCCCGTACCCATGCTGAGCCACTTGCCGTGCGCGTCGAGACTGCCTGGGTCCGCCACCCAGTCGTTTGCGGCAGAGCTGCGCGCGGCTAGCAAGCCGTAGCCCGTGAGCAGCGACGCGGTGCCGACCGAAGCTAGAGTGAGCCCGGAGACAAACTGGCCGCGTGGGGGCCGGACCTGCCCGACACGATCTTTGCTTGCCTCGCGTTGCGCGGGGGTTTCCACGCGCCCGGTCGCGCAGTCGAGAGTCACGGGCTCAGGACCCGTGAAGTCCCTGCACTCCCCGGCAAGCAAAGTTGCGGTGGCTTCGATGACGTCCGCGGTGCTCGGACCGACGGCCGTCGTTTCCATGCGAGCAAATGCAGCTCCCCTCTGGGTTCCTCGGATCAGCCGTAACTCGAGTGTGTTGATCGCCGGTACCGACGCGAGCACCACTGCGGCTGCGGGGAGCTCTCTTGCAAACTCGCGCGCGTCCCTCGCGCGCTGGCGCGGGTCCGGTGACTCGTCGTACCGGAGATGCAAAATGGGTGTCGTCCGTACCGCTCGATCGAATCGAGTCACGACGAACAGATTGGTCCTACCCGGTGAAACCTGGACGCGATGCACGCGACTCGAGACGCTTGGATCGCATTCGACCTGCGCTCGATACTCACCTGGGTAGAGATCGGTCATCTCAAAAGGCGTTTTGCCGATGAGCACGCCGTTGACGCGGAGCGCGCAGTCGGATGGCTCGCTGTCGACCGCCAAGGTGCTCGTGTGTCCGGGGCCGGGCTGGGAGGCTTCGTCGTAGAGCATGGCCACCGTGGGGGGGTGCATGTAATGGGTGGGCTCGCCGCCCGGCACCATTCGCACGCAGTCTTTGGCTTGCGCCTCGGCCGCAGCCTTTTCACCGGTGTCGAGCAACGCCCGAACCATATAGAGGCAGGTGTCCACCACGGTCCGGGCTCGCTTCGGGTCTCGGTTGAGCTCTTCTAAGGCTGCATTGGACAGCGCCTGCGCTTCCTCGAGCTGACTGAGCGCGGTTGAGTACTCGCCGGCGGCGAGTTGACGGATGCCAGCCTGCGATCGTACGAGCCAATCTTCTATCGCCTGCTCCGCGACTACTGAAGGTGGGGCAGAGCCACGTTGCTCGAAACGGACAGCGGCCTGCCCGGACGACCAGACACCGACACCGTGCTTACGGAACTCGCGACTGACCTTGCCGACGGTGGGTTGCATCCACGCGACGTCCCCATCGGCGGTGGTCGGAAGCACGAGCCAATCTTCCGATTGGGCAAGCGCACTCGGCAGACCACAGAGCCAAAGCACGGCAACGGCCAAGACAAGTCGCATCGGCCGTAACTATCTGTGGTTTGGCGAAATGGCGCAACAGTATGCTTCGTGGTCAGCCGCAACCCGGGATCACTGTGGGCTCAGGGTGGCGACGAAGCCGCCTTTGGCGGGGAGCGTGATGGTCACCGAATCGCCGGACTCGACGGATTGCGCGCTGCGCTCGAACGAATCGGCGGACTCGCCCTGCTCAATCAGCGCAAGCTCGTAGGCCCCCGCGTCCAAGAAATCCAGGGCGAACGTGTACTCGATGGGCGCCTCAGCGGCATGAATGCCACCCAAGTACCACTCCGTCCCTCGGCGGCGCGCCACGATCACGTGGTCGTCGATGTCGCCTTCGATCAACTGCGTGTCGTCCCAAGCCACGGGAACGGTCGACATGAAGTCGCCGACGTAAGGATACGCTCCAAAGACCGCGCGGTACCCGACCTCTGTGTTGGAGTCGGCTTGGTCGGCGAAGT
>JAFDFW010000870.1 GCA_019309605.1 Deltaproteobacteria bacterium
TTCTCCCCGGCACGTCGAGCCTTGTCGGCCATGCTCTGCTGCTCCACCTCGAGGTCGCGGATCGTATCCATCGCCTTCATCATCGCGCGCTCACGCGGACCGAAGCGAGCTTCGACCAGCGAGTCCTCACTTTGGGCGAGAGCCTGCGTCATCGCTTCGATCGTTTGGTCGAGCTTTCTCAAGGCTGCCTCGGCCGCATCGAGGTCGCCATTCGCCAGCGCTTCTCGAAGGCTGCGGAGGGCATCGGTCGACTCCCTTGCCTGTCGCGACTGGCGATTGACGAACTCCCCGGGCACGTACCGCATGGCGTGGCGAAGCTGTTGTCTCAAGGCTTCGAGGCGCCGCTCGGCTCGGTCGAGCGCCGCCATGAGCGCCCGCTGAAGCTCCGGGGTCTGCCCGCGGCGCAGCTCGCCGATCAGCGAGGCGATCTCGCTCCGCAGCTGTTGCATCTCACGGGCGATTTCTGCCGCATCGTTGAGGTAGGCCGTCGCTTCTCGTCGATACGCGCGGATGAGCCGCTTTTTCATATCGAGCAGCAAAGGAATGGTTCGCGGACCGCGATGGTCGCCCACGTTTGAAAGCAGTGCCATCGTCGCGTTGTACGGAGCGATGCTCGCATTGCGTCTACGCGCGGCCTCTTTCGCCGCCTTGGGGAGCGGCTGCTCGAGCCGAACCGCCAAGGTTGCCAACAGCGAATCCAGCAATCTTTCGAGATCAACGATTCGGTCCTGGCGGCGTGTGATCTCCGACGCCAGCGTGAGCGTTCGCACGGCGGAACGCCCGACGCCCGGGCCGTCGACGCGGTTCCCATCCTTGGCCTCAAACCAAACCGTCACCGCATCCGCCGGAGCAAGCGGAAACTCCTCCAAGTGCAGCACCGTGTCTCCGACATGCTTGATCGTGGGCTCATCAGCCGGGCTCAAGATCGCTCTTCGAAGATGTTCGCCACTCGGAAGCTTGATGATGAGGGTCAGCTCCTGGACACCGTGGTCATCGGTCGCGCGGTGCTTCAGAAGGATCGGCTGCGTGGCTTCGACGACGAGGTCTGCTTTCGGAGAGATGAGGTCTACCTGTGGCGACTCGTCGAGCTGCACCCGAATCGACCGCGCACGATGGTCGACCCGGCGCTCGCCGAGCGTGGATTCGACGTAGATTTCCAGCGGCCCGTCGGTATCGGCGACAAAGGAAGCGACGAACTGGTCGCCGACGCGGTCCGCCTCGACATGACGGCCTGGAAGCTCGACTACGACGCGGGCCGCAGCGCCAATCGGGGTGATCGCGTACTCCACGGCGGTCCCCCTCGGCACGATCAGTCGATCGGCATCTTCGACGCGCTCGTTGCTACGATCCATGTAGTCAGGGAACAGAAGCTCGGCATCGGTGCGCGCGACGACTTGGCTCGTCCGGACGCCCTCGATCTCTCCAGCCTGGGTGTGCAACAGCGAGTAGCTCCCGGCGGCGGCGCGATCGAAGTCCAGCGACCACCACGCCAGGGCCGCCAACAACACCGTGGCAGCCAGGGCCGGCTGCACGAGCCAACGCCATGGAATGAACTTACGGGCCGGCGAAGCGTCGAGCGCGTGCAACAACCGTACACGCTGCGCAACCACCAGCTCGCGCGAGAAGCCCCGCTCGGCCTCGAGCTCGTAGGCACTTTGCAGCGGCGACAAGAGGGAAGGCTCCCCCGCCGCAACGAGCCCGAGCGCTCCGTGCCCACGAAGCCGGAGCAGCGGCTGAATCGACCAGGCCACCGCCGCGGTGGTCATCCCGAACACCACGGCCCAGCCAATGCACACCCAGGCAAGCGGCGTCATCGGCCCAAGAACCCAAGCCACCAGCACAAACGAAGCCAGGCCGACCGCCGTGGCAGCAGCCGTGATACGAACCGCAAGCACCGTAGCGCCGGTGGCAGTGTCAGCGCCAGTGGCAGGGTCAGTGGCAGCGACAGCGCCAGAGCCCGCGTCAGTGTCAGGAGCTGCCCCACGAGGAACTATGCAAGGAAACTCGGGCAAAACCGCAGGCCGCGCGGCCTGCTCGTGAGCGCCCGAGCTACCGGCTGAGCGATTCGCCGACGACCACGATCGACCAAAGGGGCCTGGCGACGAATCGATCCGAGCTCGTTTCGGACCCTCACGACAAGAGGGTTTATCGAGCACGAATAACGGGAGTTACTCGTGGTTGAAAACCCGATACGTGTACGACAACCGTTATTGCGATGCACTGAAGCGGGTTAGTCGGTCGGCTGCACCTCAAATGCGCCCACCTCTCTCAGAACGCGAGTCGGATCTTGCTCGGGTCGTCCTTGCACGCCGTCGCGATCAGCACGACACCGAGAGACAGAGAGCAGCAAGCGGGCGCGCAGCGTGGGAGCCTCCGGACACGACATGTCCGGATCGGTATTTGCACGCCACGTGCCATCAGGGTGCTGCGCAGGTCCCCATGGGCTGGACGAACAGCAGGTCGGGTCCCAGGAAGGGGGGGGCGTCCAGCGGACGCTCGCTCCAGGAAAGCAGCAGCGATCCCCCCGAGGTGGTCAGGCCCGGGTAGTTGATCCAGCGCTCGTCCGACCATGTCACGACCCGTTCCGGCCCCTCGGGCGAGAGCGTGGAGGAGAGGTGTTGCGCGTACAGCACGTCGCCCCACGAGCGCGACACGCTCCAGACGACCTCGAAGCCGTCCGCGACCTGGCGGAAGTGCATTCCCCCGAGGCGCTCGTCGAGCGGCCGCCCGGAGAGCTGGTGCGACGCTAGGACACCGCCCAGGGCGTCCACGAGCATCATGCGCGCCTCGTCCCCGGACTCCCGCTCCCAGGCCAGGACGTACTCGGTGCCTGTCCACCCGAACTGCCACACGCCGAGCCCGCTGCCCTCCGGATCCACCACGTCCACCACCGACAGCAGTATCCCCGTGCGCGAGACCTCGCCGAGGCG
>JAFDFW010000871.1 GCA_019309605.1 Deltaproteobacteria bacterium
TCCCCTTCACGATCTCGAGTTGTGTCTCCGGATACACGAGCGTCAGAAGCGGGTGCAGAGTGCGGTAGGTATCCCAGAGCGAAAACACAGTGTAACGCGTGTCGCTGCCTTGGCCTGTTTCGTCTCGGGTGAAGATCGGATACGTCCCGTCCACGTCGCTCAAGATGCTGGGATGGATTAGCGCATGGTAGAGGGCTGTGTAGAAGCGAACGCGATCGTCGGCGCTCCCGCCGGCGACCTCAATCCGCCCGAGGTGCTGCTGCCAGACCGTCGCTGCAGCATCGCGCGCATCGTCGAACGGAAGTTGCTCGGCGTCCAAGTTGGCTCGGGCTTGTTCGATGCTCACCCAAGATAGCCCGACCCACATCGTCACAGGTTCAGGGGGCGCAGATTCATACCGCAGGAACGCCATTGCATCCCCCGTCGCCCGGGTTTCGGCGCTGGCGGTGCCGTCCTCAACCACGCCGAACGAATCGGCCGCGCGATCTGCGCGTGCGACGAAATAGAGCCGTCCGCCGCCCCCGGACGCACAAAACTGGCCGAACGCTGCCGAGCCGACGATCTCGCTGGGGCCCCGCACCTCGAGGTCGGCCTGCTCCCTCACCCAGGAGATACCGCGCGCCCCATCGAGCGTGATGTTGGCGGGCTGGCCTGGCGCGAACCAGAAACGAAACACCGCGGTTCGCGGGGTGGCTGTCATCTCAGCAACGACGCCCATGTCGGTTAGCTCCACGCCATAGTACCCCGCGTAGGCGATCTCGTTGCGGTACGTAGAACCGTAGGCCTCGAAGTTCGCCGGCGCCGCACCCGATGTCGGCGCGATCACCGGGAGGCCAAGGTCAGGGCAGCCGACACCGCTCAGGTGCGTCAACCCGAAGCCGTGAATCTGTGGGTCTCCATATCGGTAGCCGCCGTTGACGAACACGCCTTCGAGCGCATCCACAGCGGTGGTGAGCCTCGTATGAGGACTCGGCGACGCCATCCCCCAGGGCACGAGCGCCCCAGGAAAGGTCATTCCATCGGCGGCAGTACCAATGAATGGATTGACTGCTGCCGCGAGCGGGGCTTCTGCTGGCGGCGAGGGCACTCGGTGCAAGACGCCAAGGTGACGAATGCGACGAATGCGACGAGTTGAGCCACGCGCAGCGATGGGGCGCTGAAACACAAAGTCATGCCTTAGGTCCGCACGCTCTTGGGAGAGCTGAGCAGCATGGCAAGCCACGACCATTCCTTCGACTGCGCCGCCGTCATGCGCACGATGATCGTGAGCGGAACCGAAATGAGCGCGCCGATCGGCCCCAGCACGAAGCCCCAAAAGACCATCGAGAGAACCACCACTGAGGGCGACAGATCCGTTGCCTGCCCTGCCCAGCGAGGCTCGATCAGGATGCCGATCAGCAGGTTGATCATGAAGTAGCCGGCAGCCAGCCCGAACGTCGGCAGCCAGCCAAGCGTGATCAAGCACAGCGCGATCGCCGGAATGGAAGCGAGGATGCTGCCAACGCTCGGGATGTAATTGAGGATGAATGCGATCAGTCCGAACAGCAGAGAATGTCCGAGGCCGACGATGCTGGTCAGACCGGCCACGAGAAAGCCCGTTGCCGCGCTGGTCACCGTTTTGATCAACAAATAGCGCTGTACGTCGCTCGCGGCCGCCTTGAGCGCCTGCACATCCAACCTACCGAGCCGGTCGGTGCCCCTGAGCTTCTGAGCGATCGCGCCGCTTTCGACCACCAGGAACACCGTGATGAGCAAAACGAGCGACCCGGCCGACACGACGCTGATCGCGAGCGTCAGGCCCGGAACCGTCAGCCTCCGCACGAGCTCGTTCGGGTCGAACAGCTCGACCGCAGTGGCCGGAATCCCCAACCCCTGGCTCCAAAGCCACGACGATGTCTCGAACTGCAAACGATCGAAATCACCGCGGTACTCGCTGAACGCGAAGGCGAAGTCGGTAGCGGCACGCGTGGTGAGAAACCCGAGCGTCATCACGACAGCCGCGGCCGCAAAAACCGCCAGCGACACCGCAGCCCAATTCGGAAGCCCCCTCTCGGTCAGGTCGAGAATCTTCGAAAGGCTGATCGCGATGAGAGTGGCGAGCAAAATGGGAATGACGATCGGCTGCCCCAAATGCAGCACAACCAAAAACACCCCAAACGCCGCAACGCGAACCATCCGAGAGACACTAGCACCTCACCGGGGCACAGGGGAGCGCGACGTGCCCCTACCTACGTCAATGGCCAGCCCACCGTGACTCTCGTCGACCACGGGTCCCCTGGCTCCTTTGAGCAGGCCGCGCATGGCGACCCTCGGCGCGTTGACTTCTACAAAGGAGAACGGCTCGCGATGGGCAGCACAGCGATTGGGCGGGAGGCTAGACGTATGTAGACGTAGGGATACGGCCGAGCGGGCCCCGATCGCGAGCACGCCCGTCGCGAGCCGTTCTCCGGTTGTGTAGTTGATCTTCGGTTAGGTCGTCTTCCCGACCATCAGCGAGAAGAATGATGCCCCGGTGAGTTTCATCATGCCGATGATGTAAACGAGCGCAATCGTCCCATCAAAAACGCAGATGCCGTATTGCCAG
>JAFDFW010000187.1 GCA_019309605.1 Deltaproteobacteria bacterium
AGTTCGACTGGGAGAAAGTCGACCAGCTTCATTCGCCACGCGTCAACACCTACGTCTTTGACGGAAAGGTCGACGTGGTGGGCAGAGGCGTCGTCACGAAGGACAAAGTGCTCGTCGAGACCGCAGAAGGCGTGGAGAGCCATCCTCGCAGCTCGCTACTTTCGATCGTCAACGGAGAACCAAGAGAGCGCAACTGGTGGTCCACCCGTTTGTCGGCGGGGTTCTCGGGCAGCGTGGGCAACACCAATCAGGGCCAGTTCAACGGGCATTGGGACCTGCGGCGGGCGGACCAGCGTACGCTTACGGAGCTGAGTTACGATGGCACCTTTGGCTTCGCGAACGACGTACACACGGTCAATCGGCACGTCGGAGGCGCCCAGGTGAAGCTCTTCATCTCGAGGCGCTTCTTTTTCGTCCCGCTGACCTCGCAATTTCTCAACGACCAGTTCGCGAACATGAAGTTCCGCGCCACCCCCGGAACCGGCGCCGGTGTTCACATCTTCAATACAAAGAAGGTTGAGTGGGACGTCGGGGGCGTGATGGGGTACCAATACACAGATTTTCTGAGCGCCGCCGCCGGAGCGAAAAACCCACGAAACGATGGGTTCGTCAGCGTTCTAACGTATACGGATTTCGACTTCACCGACGATGTCGAGCTCGTGCTCGAATGGAGCAGCAGCATCGTCTACACCGAGATCGGCCTGACCCATCACTTCGGCAGCGCCAAGTTCAGCGTAGAGGTCACCGACATTCTCGACTTTGAAGGGACGTTCAACTTCTATCGCACGGAAGACCCCCCACCGCGGGCCGACGGTACCGTTCCCAAGAAGAACGACTACGAGGTCATCGTGGGGCTTGCCCTCGAGATCGGCTAGGTTCCTCACTGACGCTGGCACTGACGCTGGGACTGGCGCCGACGCTGCCCCTGTCTCAAACTCCCCCCGTGCCGGGCCGCCTTCTTCCTCGCCAGTTCTACGAGCGCGACGCTCTGGACGTGGCCCGCGATCTGCTCGGACAAGAGATTTGGCACGGGGCGGTCGGTCTGCGCATCACAGAGGTCGAGGCCTATCGCTACCCGGGCGACAGCGCGAACCACTGCCGCGCCGGCCTCACCACGCGAAACGCGCCGATGTGGGGTCCGCCGGGGCGCGCCTACGTCTATCTGTGTTACGGATTGCACCAGATGCTGAATCTTGTGACCAATCGAGATGGGGAGGGAGCGGCGGTGTTGATTCGGTCGTGCGAGCCGATCGCGGGGCACCGGGCGATTCGTCGTCGGCGCGGCGGAAAGGAAGGCACCGTACTTCTCACCGGTCCCGGCAAAGTCGGTCAGGCACTCGGGCTGGATACGACCTTCAGTGGCCGACCGTTGTACAGGCGCGGCGGGCTCGAAGTGCGTGAAGGAACACGAGCGACCGAGATCGCTGTTGGCTCGCGAATTGGAATTGGTTACGCGGAGCCCGAGCATCAACATGCGGAGTGGCGCTTGGCGATCGCGGGCTCGCCATGGGTGAGCCATGTGCGTCAGCTTCGAGGCGTGCAGGCATGAGCCGGCTCGCAACCACCTCGAGTGCCGAAACCAATGGCGTGCTCGTCGAGGTGCAAAGCCGTTACGCCGAAGAGGAATCGCTTCCGATGACCCGGCGATTCGTGTTCGAGTACACCATCACGATCACCAACAACAGCAGCGAAGTGGTCCAGCTGCAGTCACGTCACTGGATCATCACCGACGGGTTGGGCGACGTCGAAGAGGTCAAAGGCCCAGGTGTCGTCGGGGAGCAGCCGGTGCTCAGTCCTGGCGAGGGGTTCCGGTACAGCAGCGGCGCAGTGCTACAGACCGAGCGCGGGATGATGCACGGAACCTATCAAATGCATCGAGCCGACGGAGCCCAGTTCGACGCGACGGTCGCACCGTTCCTCCTAGAGCGCCCCCACTCGCTGAACTAAAAAAGGGACGCTCTCCCTGTGGTCAAGGCGCGGTTGGGGCGTCCCAGGCGGTCTTGATTGCCTTGTACGTCTCGATGCCGACGTCGGTGAGGTCGAGAGCCCCCTCGCCGATGAGGTGTTGATGGATGTCCTTGGGGTCGGTCTGCCAGCCCTTGGGCACCTCGAGCTTCACGTTGACCGGGACGCCGCCGAGGAGACCTTGCTCCTCCATCGTCCAAAGCGCTTCGGCCGCCAGAAACTGTCCGGCGATCTTGCGGAACTCAGGCTTGAGATGGCTTGCCAAGGGAAACACGTCGTAGAGCCCGACGGCATCACCGGGCACGGCGAGCGGCCGGCGGAGCGCCTTGAACACCGGCGCGGCGATCGGAAGCTCGACCAGCTCGAGCCCGGCAATCTCCTGCCCCTCACTCGCGTTCAGGGAGCGCTCGTAGGCGTTGCCGTGGCTACGACTGACCTCGGCAGGCCGTGCGGAGCTGTCTAAGAGTACCGTAATCACTAGGTACGGGCGTGGGTCTCGCTCTTCGGTCATTTGCGGGCGACTAGTTAGCGCATTTGTGACCGCTTGGGTAGCCCCCGTCGCCTTGACGTCAGCCAGCGCCGTCGTTACCTGCACCGGCCCCCGATGCGAATCGAAATTCACCCCACCCATCCACAGGCCCGGCGAGTCCATCAAGCGGTGGAAGTGCTCCGTCGTGGTGGCGTGATGGTGTATCCGACGGGGACGGTCTACGGGCTCGGCTGCGACATTCACCAGAAAAAGGCGGTGGAGCGCATCTATCAGATCCGGCGGCTCAAAAAGGACCACCCGCTGAGCTTCATGTGCCCCGACCTGAGCAAGATTGCCCGCTACGCCCATGTAGACGACTTCGCCTACCGGATCATGAAGCGCTTGGTGCCGGGGCCGTATACGTTCGTGCTCCAAGCCACCCGGGAGGTCCCCAAGCTCCTGGTGCGCAAACAGAAGACGGTGGGGATCCGGGTGCCGGACGACACCGTCGCGCTGGCGCTACTCCACGAGCTCGGAAGCCCAATCGTGTCGACCTCGGCAATCATAGACGGCGAGGTGCTCAACGATCCGGACGAGCTGCACGCGCGATTCCCCCATGTCGATGCCTTCGTCGATGGCGGGTGGGGCGGCATCGAGCCCTCGACAATCATCGACCTCAGCGGAGATGAGCCGGTCGTCCTGCGTGAGGGCGCGGGGCCGGTCGACGTCTTCTGACTATGAGCGAACGACGACGCCGCGCGCCTCGGCGATGAGGTCACGCAGGAGCTTTGCCCACTCGCCGTAGCGCGGGGCTCTACGAACCTGTGCGACCAAGCGCTCCTCGGTCCAGTCGTCGCGCCCCTGGTACTGCGTCACCGCCGCCCAATTGGCGAGGTGTTGATCCCACTGGTCCGCTGTCCAGGAGCCGACTTCGCCCGAGCGGAAGATGAAGAGATGATCGGCGGCAAGGTCGGCGCCTGCGATCCAGAGCCCGGTGTCGGACACGAACGGCCCGAGGGACTGAATGACCAGGTTACGCTCCGCGCCTCGCCCCAGCGGTTCGAGCGCGCGATCGAACTGCTCCCAGCTCCGCGTCAAGGTGCGGACCCGCTCTTCCGAGATCGGCATGTGTGGCTTGAACGCGCCCGGCGCGACGCGCGCGTCGTGGTCGTCGTAGATGCGAACGCCGTGCTTTTCCTCGGCCTCGCGATACGCTTGCAGGGCGACCTCGCGGGACGCTTGTCCGTCGATGTGAGCGAGCAACGAGGCGATGAGGGGGCGAGTCACTGTGTGTTCCTGGCTAATTGGGTGCCTCATGCTCTGCCTCGCGTCGAGGCCGCTGAGAGGGATTGTTCAACAGCGTTCGCACGCGGTCGAGGATTTGGTTGGCGAGGGCGCGTTTAGTCATCTGCGGGAGCCGAGTGGCGGCTGCCGCGTCGATGAGCGTGGCGCGGTTGGTGTCACCGCCGAGCCCTGCGCTTGCCTCGTTTGCGACGATCAGGTCGGCGGCCTTTCGCACGAGCTTGTGGCGCGCCGACCGTTCGAGGTCTTCCGTTTCGAGGGCAAAGCCGACCAGCACGGAGGGCCGCTGGGCTCTCTTCGCGCCGACCTCAGCGAGGATGTCGGGGTTGCGAACGAGCTCGAGCTTCAGGCTTTCGTCCTTTTTGATCTTCTGTGCCTCTAGTCGCTCCGGGCGATAGTCGGCGACGGCCGCGGCCATGATGACGACGTCGAACTGCTCGAAGCGCGACATGACGGCCGCGTGCATCTCCCTGGCAGATCGAGCCGGAACGACCTCCACGCCGAATGGGGTCGGCAGGTGCACCGGACCACTCACGATGGTGACGTCGGCGCCGCGGCGCTGCGCCTGTGAAGCAATTGCGTATCCCATGCGCCCGCTCGACCGGTTGCCGAGAAAGCGGATCGGGTCGAGATCTTCGTGGGTTGGGCCGGCGGTGATCAGGATGCGCGAGCCGGAGAGGTCATCGGAGTGGACCAGGCGGGATTCGAGCTCGTCGGCGATGTCCTCGGGCTCCATCATGCGCCCTTCGCCGATTTCGCCGTTCGCCAGGGGGCCTGTGATCGGGCCGAGCACGAGGGCGCCGCGGTCGATGAGCGTCCGAATGTTGGATTGCGTTGCCTGGTGTGACCACATGCGGTGATGCATCGACGGCACGAAAAAGACGTCTCCTCGCGCGCACGCCAGGGTCGCGAGGAGCGCATCGTTGGCTTGCCCACTCGTGGCGCGGGCTATCAGATTCATGGTGGCCGGGGCGATGACGATGGCGTCCGCCCACTCGCCGAGCTCGACGTGCACCTCGCCGGCATAGTCCTGGGCCCACAGGTCGGTGACCGCGGGTCTCCCGGTCAGGCCGGCAAATGTAATCGGGCCCACAAAGTGGGTCGCCGCCTCGGTCATGACGACGCGGACCTCGGCGCCACGGCGCATGAGCTCACGCACGAGCTCCACGGCCTTGAACGCGGCAATTCCGCCCCCTAATCCTACGACGATGCACTTTCCCTGAAGGGACATGTTCGCCGCAGTCTAGCAGGGGCGGACCCGTTTGCGACGTACCTTCTGCGGGGCGGACCCGTTTGCGACGTACCTTCTGCGGGATTAGGAACTGAACGGCTGGCGGGTAGAGGCGAAGCCCCGTGGCCGACGCGGGCGTCGGTTTTACGGGGCTCAGCGAACTGGAACGCCTGGGGCAGGGAACTGGTCGCAAAGGTCTTTGACCTCCCCGGCGATTCTGGAAATGGATGCCTCGTTCTCCACGTCGTCCACGACGTCGGCCATCCAGTTGCCCAAACGCTTCATTTCGTCCGGGCCCATACCGCGGCTCGTGATCGCGGCCGTGCCCAATCGAACGCCGCT
>JAFDFW010000188.1 GCA_019309605.1 Deltaproteobacteria bacterium
GCTCACTGGATTGATGCCGTCTCCGTCCCCGCAGCAGAAGCGAGCCGATCGCTTGCCCGACTGAAGGCCATTGCAATCGGCCGGACAGGATACACAGTCTTCGCCGTCACCGGCGTTGCACATTCCGTCACCGCACAGGGCACCCGAGCTCGCTGCACAGTCGGTGGGGCAGCCGATGCAGTCTTCCCCAAGGTTACACGTGCCATCGGAATTGCATACAGCCGTGACGAAGGTGACGAACAAGCTCTGTGAGGCTTGAGGGTTCAGGAGATGGCTTTGCTCGCCACCATCAGACCAGGATTCGAACGAGTAATCAGTCTGAGCCAAGGTCTGCGGAGAGGCGGTCGAAATGGTGACCTGCGTATTGAGCATGACGTCGACGGTCGCCGGCGTCGTTTCGGTGACCTCGCCCAGCGCAAACTCCAAACCGCTGGGTGTGCTGTCGACGCTGATCGAGACCGTCGCCGGATGGATCTCCAAATCGATGCTGTCCGAGAGCACTCCCTGCCCACCATCGATTCCAAAATCGCTGCCCGACAGTCTCAAGACGAGGTGAGACGGAAAGCCATGATCCGGCGCGTTGAAGCTCCCACCGGCGACTCCAGTCCAAGACTGTACCGAGTGACTGTGGCAGTCGTTCGGATCCGAATGGGAGCAGTGAAGCTGAAACAGAGTCCAGTCGTACTGACTCGCAGGGAGCAGCCCGTCTTCCGGATCCGTAACCTCACCTGAGAAACTGATGAGGTCTCCTGCTGCGAAATTCGGTGGCGGATTGGGCGTGAGAATCGCGGCGGTCGGGGCGAGATTATTGACGGTAATGGTGACGTAAGCTTCAGCGGTCGCCGGCGGGGTCCCGTCGTCGGTGACCTCGAGCCCTACGAGATAACTACCCCCGAGCGTGTAGGTGAACGTCGGAGCCGTGGCGGTCGAATCATCGAAGCTTCCGTCACCGTCCAGGTCCCAGGCAAACGAGATGGCGTCGCCGTCGGGATCCGAAGATCCGAAGGCATCAAACTGTACCAGCAGCGGGGCCACGCCGTTCGTGGGCTGAGCATCGATCACGGCCTGCGGAGGCGTATTCGCGGCAAAGTGTTCAATCCTGTAGATGCCGCCTCCATTGAAGTCCGCGAAGTACAGGTTGCCGTCGGGGCCGAACGTGAGGTCGACGGGGCGAAGCGCGCTATTCGCCCAGAAACTGACGATGTTCGATGGGTCGGGCTCGCCGCTTACGTCTGTGAGCATGGCCCAAATGCAGCGCCTCGTGGAGTCCTGGAAGAAGAGCGCGTTATCGTACTGCACTGGGTAGTTGGTCCCCGCGTTGAATGCGAGGCCGCCAATGCTCGAGCTTCCAGTGCCGCAGACCTCCCCCGGAACGACTCGATCGGAGTGGTGGTACGCATACATCGACGGCGCGGCCGTCCCTGGGCTGGTGTTTCCGCCATCGGCATACAACTCTGCGCACATATCGAGGCCGGCGTAGCCAGAGAGTTGGAGTTGACCTGCGCTTCAGCCCTCGTAGCAAGGCCATCCGTAGTTCTCGACCAGCGTATCTAAAGGATCCTCGAGAATATCGATCTCCTCCCAAGCGCCCCAACCGACATCACCAACGAACAAGCGATTGGTGCCCGGTTGGAATGTGATCCGAAACGGATTGCGGAGACCGAAGGCGACGATGCGATCGTCCTCGGAGTCCGCGCCACCCATCAGAGGGTTGCCGGGTGCAGCAGCGCCAGTAATGGGGTCGACGCGCAGGATTGTGCCGTCGTACGAAACCGGGTCGCCGGGTCGGATGAGGTCTTGGCTTCGGAGCGCGCCCCCCTCTGCGGTGGGCGAAGTTTGATTTCCGCTGACCCCTGTCGGTGGATCACCGCATGGATTGCTCGGTGTGGGGGAACCCGCGTCGCCGCCGCCCTGCCCGTAGTCGGCGAAGTTGAAGCTCGCGCCATCCCCACCGCTCACGTAGAGCATTCCATCAGCGCCAAAGGCGAGGTCACCGGTCGAATGGCTAGGATACTGTTGGCACCACTGCGACCCGGTGACATTCGGTGGGCTCCCGACGCTGCCGATGAGCACCACTTCTGGGCCATCCATGACGCCCGCAGGCCCCATCTCCAGGCGCGACAGACGTCCAGTGACGACACATCCATCATTGGTGTAGCCCGGTGGATTCGGACAAACATCGTTCCAATAGGGCGCCTCCTCACCAGGCGGCGCATCGTACGCGTAGAACGCATACACGTAGGGCATCGCGGGAAAATCGGGATGAATCGCAAACCCGAGAAGCCCGCGGTCCCAGCCCGAAAACACGTTCTGCGAAAGGTCCGCGAAAAGCGTCGGGGTGGCGTCCGCTAAATCATCCAAAACGAAGATCATGCCTCCGTATTCGCCGACGAACACCCGACCGTCAGGCGCGAAGCGAATCAAAGTCGGCCGATCGAAGCCAGCGTAAACCGCAGTCTCTTGAAAACCCGGAGGAAGATTCTGAGCGGCCGACCGGTCCGAAAACGCGAGAGTCGCGATGATCGCGGAGAGAAACGCTACCCACAACACGAGCGGTGTAGCGCGATTGGATTGAACGGCTGTGTAGGACATGGGGACTCGCAATCATTTGTTTATCTCTGGATTCTGCTATCCCCGTCAAGGCCGCAAGTTGGGTCGAACCGCGGCCAACCGACTGTGCGGTAGCCGACTTTTTCGCACTGCAAACCAACAGGCGGAGTGTTCGAACGCGCCCTGATCGGCGCGGTCACCGATCAGGGCGAGATCGTGTTGTGGGCGCCCAACGACCTCATCGAATGCGAAGCCCCCTAGCGGAGAAACTTCCCGAGCGAAGCAGGCAGGGCGTTCTTTTGGGGCACTCGCCGGTAGAGCTGCACGGACACCTCACCGGCGGCCTCCTCGAGCTGGTTGAGCACGCCGGGTTGCATGGCTGCTTCACAGCTCTCCTGATCCTCGAACTCGAACAGGGCCGTGCGCTTGAAGACGAGTGGATTCGTGTTGGCCGGATGCGAGCGCTTGGCGATGATGATCTGTGACGTTTCGACGCTCTGGTACACCAGCTGACCGCCCGCCGTTTCTACGATGTTTTGGATCGCGTCGGGCGCTTCGTGAAAGTGCACCACCAGCACCCATTTGCATCGGCGCAAGGCGTCTAGCGAGTCAGACGAATGCGTAAACGAAGCCTCGAACTTGCGGACAGCCTTCATCCGCTGAGGATTCGCGACGACCATGTAATACGGATTGAGCGCCAGCGCGAAGAACCGCCGTTGGTTTGGATAGCGAACGACGAGAAGCTCTTCGGCCCGAGGCTCACCCAGGAACGATTCCGCGTGCGTGCCCATCCAGCCGACCTTGCCGCCCACCGCCTTCAGCAACGGCATCGTGAGCACGCCGTACCATTTGTACGCCTCCTCATCCTTGAAGTGAATCAGGTTGAGAACGTCCACGGGCCGCGGCAGGTCAGCCCGATAGAGCCGCTTGACTGCGTCGACGTCCAACTGGTCCAGCATACCCATCACGCGCTCTTACTACACGGGGCGCCACTATTCCAGATGCCCAAGGGCCCCGCGCCTGTGCTACATCCGCAGCCGTGATGCAACCGTTATCCATCGTTACCCGAATGAGCTTCGCCGCTTCACCCGCACAAGTATGGAAGGGCCTGATATTGTACGAGGAGATAGGCGAGCGTCCGCCCCTGCACCTGCGGCTGCTCCTGCCCGTTCCCATCCGCACCGAGGGCCGGATATCAGAGGTCGGCGACGAGGCGAAGTGCGTGTATGAGGGCGGATATCTTCTGAAGCGCATGACACGGATCGAGCGGGGCGACCTCTACGAATTCGAAGTCGCCGAGCAGGAGCTGTCGCTGGGCGGAGGAATGCGACTCTCGGGCGGACGCTACGCGTTGCGCGATCTGGCCGATGGCCGGACAGAGGTCGCGATCGAAACACGTTATGTCAGTACCAAGCGGCCACGTTGGTTCTGGAAGCCGCTCGAGGCCATGGTCTGCCACTGGTTCCACCGCTACCTTCTGGGCTCGATGCGACGCAAGATCGAGTCGCAGTGAAGGATCACTATGCCTGAGCTCATGCCGCCGGACTGGTTGATTCGTATCGCGGTGGCAGCGGTCTGGCTCTACGAAGGCCTGTGGTGCAAGCTGCTCCGCGGCGAGCCCCGTGAGTTCGAGGTGGTCAAGGCGGTGCCGCAGTACGGGCCACGCTTTGGCGTGCCTTTTCTCATGACCCTCGGGGTTGTCGAGGTCAGTCTTGCTGCGTGGGTCCTGACGGGCGTGGCTCCACTGCTCTGTGCTGTTGCACAAACCGTGCTGCTCGTTTCCTTGAACGCCAACGGCCTGATCTGGGCTCGCGACGTCATTCACGATCCGCGCGGCATGCTGGTGAAGAACTTCGCCTTCCTCGTACTGGCCTGGGTCGCAGCCAGCCTCCCCGCAGGGATAGGGCCGTGACCGCGGCTGTGACCGTCTGGGAACGCGGCCGTCTCGACGCGCGCGTCGGCCCACGCCAAGTGCTGTTCGGAAGGATGTACGAGGACGCCTCCATCGAGCTCAACGCTTTCCGGCGGGGTGGGCGCGTCTTGTGCATCGCGTCGGCAGGCTGCACGGCCATGAAACTCGCTCCCGACCACGAGGTCGTCGCTGTCGACATCAACCCCGTTCAATTGGCCTACGCCGAGCGCCGCTTGAACGGCGATCCGGGCTTCCGTGGCAGGGCCGAGCGCGTCATGGATTTTGCCCGGTTCTTCGCCCCGCTAGCGGGCTGGTGGCCATCGCGAGTGCGGACCTTCGTCGAGCTCGAGGACCCGGCACAACAGATGGAGTACTGGCAACGGCAGCTCAATACCTGGCGCTTCCGCGCCGCCCTCGATGGGCTCTTTTCCCTGACGGCGCTACGCTCGGTCTACTCCTCGCCCTTACTCGATTTCCTGCCCAAACGACTCGGAGCCGTCATGCGCGCGCGGATGGAACGCTGCTTCG
>JAFDFW010000872.1 GCA_019309605.1 Deltaproteobacteria bacterium
TCGACGATGTAGGTGATGAGTAGAATGTTGATCCAGAAGTAGACCAGAACAACGATGTCGCCTTTACGGCGAGACAGGGGAATGACGCGGTCCATGAGTACCCTCGTTCGGCAAAGTTCCGGCGAGGGTACTCGGCGTGGCCGAAAGATCTACTGCAAATCGACCTCGAAGGGCAACGCCCCGAGCAGGGTTCCGTCCGTACTTCTGATCTCCACGTGCCACAAACCGGGCTTCTTCGCGTGCTTGGTGTGCGCCCAGGTTCGCCAGCGCGGCACGGCGGGGGGAATACCGAGCTCGATGCCGCCGCTTACCTGCCCGTCGGGCCCGATGAAGTGAACCAGCAACACCTTTTGATCTTGAGACTCGTTGCTGACTTCTACGAAAGCGTAGATCCGCTCTTCATAAGGTCCAAAGACAGACGACGCTGCGACAGGCTCGCGATGCTCGACCTCGGGCGCGGTGATCAAGCGCCGAATCGTGAGCCCATCGATCTCTTGCAAGACAGGCTCGAAGGATCGTTCCTCTTCCACAGGCGAGGGCTCCGAAACTTCGAGGATCGCGGGCTCGGACTTCTTCTCCTCTGCGGGTTTTGGCGAGGCCGGCGGCGCCGTCGCAGTCAACGTGGGTTTCGTAGACGTGACTCTCTCGAGCACAGCCGACTTGGATGGACTTGCTTCGCTGCAACCGGCCGCCGTCAACGAGACGAACACGATGGCAAGGGTGACTCTGGGTTTGATGTTCATGGGACCTCCTACCCCAGAACACAGCACGCTCCATGCCAAACGAAATCGCCTGCGTTTTGCGGTCTGCGATTCCGGGTCGTCGTGTCAGTAGAGACGCGGCGCGTGGGTCAGCGGCCACGCCGCAGGTCGGCGATTCCCCCAGACGGATTGCCAAATGGCGCGAACGCGTCAGCGCCACGCACTTGCTGGAAATGGTCGATGGCCCAGTGAACGGACGGGAACGCGAGGTCGGTCGCGGGCAAACGGTCGAACGTGAAGAGCCCCACTTCTTCGCTCTCGGGGCCAGCCGAGACATCGGGCGAAAGCAACCGGGCCCGATAGAAGAGCTGGAGCTGACTGATGTGACGCAGGCTGTACACCGCGAGGAGATCGATGATCTCGAGCTTTGCGTACGCTTCTTCCCATGCCTCGCGCGCGGCCCCTTCTTCCGGGCTCTCGCCCATCTCCATGAAACCCGCGGGCAAGGTCCAGTAACCCAGGCGCGGCTCGATCGCACGCTTGCACAACAGAAGCTTGTCCTCCCACGTCGCGACCACGCCCACGACGACCTTGGGATTCTCGTAGGCGACATACTCGCAGTCGGGGCAGACCAAGCGCTGGCGGTTGTCACCAGCGGGGACCTTTCGAATGCGTGGGCCTTTGTCTCGCTCCGTCATGCCAATCGCGGTTGCAGGTTCGTACCACGGAGCCTGCTCGGGGGCTATGGCGTGTCACGACGAGCGCCTTAGACTCCGCCGATGGATTCGCGACCCCGCCTCGACCGACCGCAACTGCTCGGCGTGTTTCGTCAGCTGAAGCACGGGGTCACCCTTGTGTGGACGACGAGTCGCGGTTTGAGCTTCGCGCTCGGGCTCTTGAGCTTGGTTGCAGGCGTTAAACTGATCGTCGACGCGGTGGTCCGTGCAGCCGAAACGGGCGCAGCCGAGGATCAACGCAGCGCACTGACTTGGGTCGTCGTGGAGCTAGGGCTGGTGGCGGTGCTGGCAGGGGCGCAAAGGGGACTGAGTACCTGCCAGCAGCTCTTGCGCGCGCTCCTCGGTCAACGGGTCAACGAGATGATCCTCGAAAAGGCGCTGACCCTCGACTTGGCGGCCTTCGAAGATTCGGAACTCTACGACCGCATGACACGCGCCCGTCGGGAGGCATCCCAGCGGCCGCTCAGCTTGGTGATGCGAAGCTTCCAACTCGCGCAACATTCATTCTCGTTGATCGCCTACAGCGGCCTTCTGTTGCAGCTGTCCGCCTGGGCGCTCGCCGTCTTGGTCGTCGCAGCGATCCCTTCGTTCTTCGTCGAGACCCGGTTCTCAGCGGACGCGTTTCGACTGTTCACGTGG
>JAFDFW010000189.1 GCA_019309605.1 Deltaproteobacteria bacterium
GCGCAAGTTCGAGCCACCGGGGCCAGTGAGCTTGAGGAGTAGACCCGGATCGGCGACTTCGATGTCGGCGGCTACATCGGCCTCCACGGGGCCGCGCTGCTCAGTGGGTTCGATATCCGAAGTTTAGCCTGTCCCCGCGTAGCGCGCGAGCCGCAACGCTATCGCCAAACCAGAGTGTCTGGAGCGCGTTCGGCCGCCCTTTCGAGGCGCTCGTGGGCGGCTAGAATTAGGGCCCGGGCGGTATCTCCGTCGAGCGGGCACGAGGCGAGACCCACCGAAGCGTGCAGAAAGGAGAGATCTTCAGGCTGCCTCGTTCGCTGCGTGTCGAGGTCCTCCTGGAGCCTGCGAACGACCTCGACGACCGCGCGGGCACTAGCACCGTCGAACCCGACGACGAACGTATTCCCATCCCAGCGACCTCGCACGTCTTCACGGCGGAACCTGCCGTAAATCAACCGTCCCAAGTGAGTTCGCAGACGCCGCGCCCTCACATGATCGAGCTCATCGAGGCCCGTCGCCTGAATGAGGCCAACCGAGTACGTGCGTCCGTTCCGTTGAGCGGATGACAAACCGGCTTCGAGCGCCGCTGCCGCCCCCGAGCGTGCGAGCAACCCAGTCTGACTGCAACGGAACTGCTGCCGGCGAAGTCGAGCCATCCGTTCGGCCTCACGATGAAGATTCGCCAACCAACCCGACGGGCGACTGAGCAACCCGCTGATCTCGGTTTCTCCGGCCAGCGGCGAATCGTCGAAGCAAAGCAGAGAGAAGTCCGAATCCCATGCGGACATGCGAATGATCGCCGGGACCTGCTTTCCGGTCACGCCCGAGCCAAGCAAGACGGCGTCTGGGCACTGGACGTCGATCTCGCGCAGGAGCTCATCGAAGCTGAGGTAGAGAAGACATTCGATGCCGGCTTCTTCGATCTGCCGTGCCGCGTCGGGGTCACGAAGAACCGCAACCTTGGGACTCGGAGTCATCGCGCGGTCGACCGCTGTGCCGATCGCGTGATGAAGGCGGACGAGCTCGATGGGGTGCGGCAAGAAGATGTCGACGCCGAGCTGCGCGGCGAGAGCCCTCGTGTGCGCGTCGTCGTCGACCGAGAGAAGAATGACCGGCACCTCCGTACAGCCGTGCAAGCTCCGGAACATCTGGAAAAACTGCGAGAGCGCGTCGCGATCCTCGAGGGGCCAGCCCACGAGGACGGCAGTAGGCGCATTACGGCCCGCGATCTTCAGCGCTTCATCGACCGTTGAAACCGGCCTCAAGTGCACCAAGACCTCATCGAGAGCCGACCGCAGATAGGCGATCATCGCCGGATCGTCTTCAAGCACGAGCAAGGTCGGCACGAAATCCTTCGGAATCGGACGGTGCAAGAAAAAGCTCGCGGCTGGGGTGACCGAAGGGGGGGCCGCCGCAATCGATCGCGTGTCGGCTGGGCGGCCGACCGCCGTGGCAGCATGGACGCGAACCTCGTCGATCGACTCGAACATCGCCGTCCAATCGAGCCGTCCTGACTCCTGGAGGTGGCGAAGCTGAGCTTCGATACGGCCCACCGCCTCCGAGATCTCGCCGAAGCCGTGTGTCTCGGCAGCCCCGTGTAGGTCATGCGCCTGGCGCAGCGCGTCGGCGACCACGCTGGTTCGGTCGGCATCGGAGTGCACGCGCCGGATCGCGCCCGTCAGATTGTCTGCTGCAATCGGCAGCAGGCTCGTATACGACTGCCTGGCCTTCTCCGGGTCGACGCCGGGCTCAGAAGGCTCATCGGGGAAGAGGACTCGGTCGACGGGATCCTCGGCGGGACGATTCGCGCCCGGCGTCAAGCTCATCGGAGCCGAGACGGCGTTCGCCACTTCACGTGCGAATCGATCCACGGCGATGGGCTTGTGAAACACTTTGATCACGTCGAGGTCGTGTGTGAGGTGCTTGAATGTCGCCAGGTCCCTGTAGAACGCCGAAACGAAAATGATCGGGATGCGGATGCCGTCGTCGCGGAGGTGCTCGATCCAGACGATGCCGTTGGTGTCAGGAAGCAAGCCATCGACGATGAGCAACGATGGCTCTTCTTCTTCGAGCAACGCGCGGGCGATGGTGCCCTTGGTGGCGGTCAATACCCGCAGACCGAACGCTTCGAGCGCCGGTGTCACACCCATTCGAAACTGAGTGTCGTCGTCAAGAAGGAGGACGGTCGGAGGCACGCCTCAAGTAGTGTGGCACTCTTTGCAGCGCCCACAAAACGATCGGGCAACGCGACTCAGGACGCACGCAGGTAGTCGGAATCGGCCTGCTCCAGGTAAGCAGAGGCGACCGGATGGCCGGCGCATTGTTCGACTACGGCTCGCAAGTGCTGCAGGCCCTCCTTGTGGTCTCCGGTCTCGATCTCGATCACACCCAACAAGGCGCGGGCGTCGTGATGGTTCGAGTCCAGCTGCAGGATGAGGGTCAGCTCCTCGCGCGCTCCATGAGCGTTGCCACGGAGCCGCAGCAGCTTGGCTAGCTCGAGCCGAATGTCATGGAACTTCGGGCAGAGCCGAAGGGCGCGCCCGAACTCGTGCATCGCGTCCTCCGGACGATCGAGGTCGAGGTACGCCCGGCCAAGCGCCCGGTGAAGATTAGCGACTTTGCCGCGGCGGTAGGCATCATTCGATGAATCCGAGTGGCGCTGGGCTTGCTGCAAGGTGCGCACACCAGAGCCGTACTCGCCGAGCTCGTTACAGGTGACCGTGAGGTTGAGCGCCGCCTCCAGATAGCCGGCGTTGTCCTCGAGCGCCTGCTGGAAGCACCAACGTGCTTCGGTAAGCCGGCCACCGAGGTGATAGATGACCCCGAGTCGATTGAACACGTCGGGATAGCGCAGTCCTTGTTGCACGAGCTTCTCGTAATAGGGCTGCGCGAGCGGGTACTCGGCACGGTCGTAGTGCTCGTTTGCCGCGTCCAGAATCTGTTGAGCCCAAGGAGCCATGCGCCTGAAGGTAGCGACCGGCCGGATCGGTGGCCAGAAATCCGCCCCAGATGCCTAACCAGATGCCTCAGCCGAGCTTGGCGAGCAGGGCGTGGGCCTTCTTGGCTTCGCCGCTCTCGGGGAAACGCTGGACGATCTCGTTGAGCGTCTGCCGGGCCGCTTCGACCTCTTTGGTCTTCAGGTAGACCTCGCCGAGCAGGAGCAGAGCCTTGGGCTCCACGCCGCTGCCAGGGTACGAAGCGAGCAAGCCCTTGAGCCGCGAAATCACGCCGCGGTACGCGTCCCGTTTGAGGTAGAAGCGGGCGACGTAGAACTCGTGCGCGGCGAGCAGGCCCATGCATTTCTCCATGAGCTTGTTGGCGTCGGGAACGCGCTGGTCATCCGGGTAGTCGACCACGAAACGGCGCAGCTGGATCAGCGAATCACGTGCGGCGCTCTGGTCGCGTTCGGCCGCAGGGGGCGTCATGAACCAACCGCCGGGGATCTGGTTGTAATAGCCCTCGGCGATTCGGAATCGCGCGTAGGGTATCTCTTTGTGTGAGGGGCGGATGCGAACGAACTGCCGGTACGTCTGGATCGCCTCTGGGTACGCTTCATTCTTAAACTGGCAATCGCCAATGCGGAGCTCCGCCAGCGCTGCAAACCGGCTGTAGGGGAACTCTCGTCGAATCTCGCGAAACATCGGTTCGGCAGACAAGCAGTCGCCACGGCGAAAATCGAGGAGCGCCTTCTCGTAACCGGAGCGCGCGTCGTCGTCGGGATCGAGCATCCTCTTGCCGCTGCTGCCGCCCGAGGCAGAGCCGCCGCCGCACGCCATCGCGAACGCAAGCAGAGCAATCCACACCAAGCTGTCGAGGCGCAACCACATCGCCCACGGAGGTAGCCCCTGAGCACGCCGGAAACAAGGCGACGCAGCCGCCCGGGACCCGAGCGGTCTCAGGCGCTTGCGATTTGGTTGTCGATCACGCGAGCGGGGTCGATTCCGAGCGTGGCGAACGCGGCTTCCCAACGGTGCTCGATCGGTGTGTCGAACACGAGGCCGTAGTCGAGGTCTACCGGAATCCAAGAGCCCTGCTTCATCTCGCTCTCGAGCTGGCCCTCGCCCCAACCGGAATAGCCGAGCATCATGGCGCAGGTGTCGGGACCGTCGCCTCTTGCAAGGCGCTCCAGCAGTTCGATCGAGGCGCTGCATGCGATGCGTTGGCCGACCGCGATGGTTTGGCCGGACGATGGCCGGGGGACCCCTTCTGTGTCGTAGAGGATCCAACCCGACTCGGGCGAGACAGGCCCACCAAGCATGACGGGCGCTAGCACCATGGCGGCCCCTTCACGGGAAACCCCGACTTCACTAAAGACGTCCTCGATTTCGAGATCGGTCGCACGGTTGAGGACGAAACCAAATGAGCCCTCGTCGCCGTGATCGATCAGCAACACCAGCGTATGATTGAAGAATGGACACCGCATCGAAGGTGCTGCGACGAGAAATCCCGGTGCAAGTGATGCGACCACGAGCCGAGACTGCCACCAAATTCAAAGCCCCGCGAGCCCAAAGTCGGGGGCCACGAAAATGAGCAAAGTCCGCGCGTTCTTGCGCACCGGAGCCTTCGTCGGATTCTCGGCGGGCATCCTTGCGGCTTATGAGGCGAGACGTGCGATTACCTCCGAGTCGGAGCGTGGTCAGCTCGGCAGCCGATACCTTGCGCGTTTGACCGACGGCCTTCTGCGCGTCTTCGGCGCAGAACTCTTAGTGCATGGGCAGCACGCACACGAGGGCGGGGCGCTGATCGTGGCGAATCACCAAAGCGCCCTCGATATCGGAGTGATGCTCTCCCTCTTTCAGGGCGTGATGCTGAGCAAGCACGACGTCGCGGATTGGCCGTTGCTCGGTCGATTGGCGAAGCATGGCGATACGATCTTCGTGGACCGTGAAGATCGGCGAAGCGGAGCTGTGGCGCTTCGAGAGATCCGCAAACGCGCCAAAGAGGGACGCACCGTCGTCGCCTTCCCGGAAGGAGCAACCTTCCCGGGCGATTCGGTTCACGAGTTTCACCCGGGCGTGTTTGCCGCAGTGGGATCGCTCGGCATTCCCATCGTCCCGGTCGGCCTCGCATACTCGCCAGCGGTTCCCTTCGTGCAGGAATCGTTCGCCAAGCACATCGCCAACGTCGCTGCGCACCCGAACACTCGAATCGCGGTCCACCTGGGCCCGCCGCTGCCGCCGGGCCTCGATGCTCGCTCCGCTGCGGAGACCGCGCGAGATCAGGTAGAAGGCTTGGTGGCCGACGCCCGACATAGGCTCGAGGGCTATCGGGGCTGAATTCAGGGGTATCACGGGGCGGATCTGCTGGCTTTTGGGCCGGCGGCCCGCTCTTCGCTAGGATCGGGTGATCCTTCCGCCCGAAGGCTCCCTGCTGACAAGCTCATGGTTCGTCTCATCCGCCAATCGAAAGAATCGACACCCGACCGCGATGA
>JAFDFW010000017.1 GCA_019309605.1 Deltaproteobacteria bacterium
GCGAACGAGATCACGCCGATGACCGCGATCGCGACGCCGCTGTTCCAGTTCAGCCGTCGCTCGTACCCTGCCTGGCGCTTGGCGATCGACTTGATGTCGGCACCGAGCGCGTTGACCAGGTTGTTGGTCTTGATGATCAAGCCGCGGCTCTCGACGATCTCCTTCTTGATCTGGCGCACCTCGTCGTCCACGTCTCGCATAAAGTCCGGAGTACAACCGACGCGGACACGAGGCAAGGGCAGGCGCTTGACGGGGCCAGACGGGCCGCCTACAAGCCGAACCGTGGAGGATTCCGTGGGCCTGCGCCTTATGCCGTTGTTCGTGGTTGCGATGATCGCAAGCTGCAATCCAGCTGCCGATTACGCGTTGGTTGGCAGCGCCTATGTGCCAGGGGCGCACGGCGACATCCAAATCGAGAAAATCGACAAGGAGCAAATCCTCATCAGCGCGACCCTGGACCACCTCGTCCCTCCCGAGAAAATCGAGCTCGGCCTGACGCACTACATCGTTTGGTTCACCCCCGTTGGCGAGCATCCGATACGCCAGCGGGCGCTCGACTATGATGCCGAGACCCAGGTCGGCCGGGTGTCGATTCCGACCTCGTTGCGCGAGTTCGATTTTCAGGTCACCGCCGAGAACGGCGAGACCCCCAATCAACCGAGCGACCTTCTCGTCGCCTCACAGAAAATCCGCGAGAATTGATCCAATGGCAGACACCTCAGACATCAAAAAAGGCTTCAAGATGCTCATGGACGGCGTGCCCTTTGCCGTCGTCGACCACCAGTTCGTGAAGCCGGGCAAAGGCCAGGCCTTCGTCCGCACCCGCATCAAGAACATGATGACCGGCGCGGTCATCGACCGGACGTTCAAGAGCGGCGAGAAGCTCGAGAAGGCCGACACCGAAGAACGCACGATGCAATATCTCTACCCCGAGGGAGACGCTCGGGTCTTCATGGACACGCGGAGCTACGAGCAGATCTCGCTGACGAACGAGCAGCTCGGCGAAAACGTGCACTATCTCCTCGACGGCACCGAGGTGGACATCATGCTCTTCGAAGGCCGCCCCATCGGTGTCACGCCCCCGACGTTCGTCGAGCTACTCGTCACCGAAACCGAACCAGGGTTCAAAGGCGACACCAGCAGCAACACGACGAAGCCGGCACTGTGTGAGACGGGTCTGCAAGTCAACGTGCCGCTGTTCGTCAACGCTGGCGACAAGCTGAAGGTCGACACGCGCACCGGCGACTACGTGGAGCGCGTCAAAGGCTGAATGCTCGAGTGGCGGCGCCCGCCGATCTCGGTGTGCTCCAGGTCATGGCGCTTCGCGCCATGCTCCTCGCCTCAATTCGACGTTTCTTCGAAGAGCGCGGATTCGTCGAGGTAGAGACGCCGGCCATCGTGCCCTCCCCTGGGCTCGACGTGCATCTGGCGGCGTTCGAGGTGAGGGCCTGGAGGGGGGAAGCTGTCGGCTGGCTTGCCACGAGCCCCGAGTATCAAATGAAGCGCCTGCTGAGCGCGGGAGCCGAACGCATCTTTCAGCTGTGCCGCAGCTACCGCGCCGAAGAGCAGGGGCGACATCACGAGCGCGAGTTCACCATGCTCGAGTGGTACCGCGCCAACGCGAGCTCGGACGACCTGATCCGTGACACCGAGGAATTGGTGGCTTTCGTTGCAAACGCGCTCGACCAACCCGCCCCAGAGGTTCAGCCGCCATGGCAGCGGCTGACCGTCGACGAGGCGCTGCAGTTCCATGCGAACGTCGATCTCGACGCGCTCGTGAACGACGAGGAGCAGTTCTTTCGTGTGTGGGCCGAGGAGGTCCAGCCGCGTCTCGGCAACGAGCGGCCCGTCGTCGTGACCGACTGGCCCTCTTCGATGGCGTCGCTCGCAAAGCTCAAGCCGAATGGAATGGCGGATCGGTTTGAAGCATTCTTCCGCGGCGTGGAGCTCTGCAACGGCTTCGGGGAGCTGACCGACGCAGCCGAGCAGCGGCGGCGATTCGAACAGGACCAAGCTGAGCGCCGTGCGGCAGGAGCTCCGGTCTATCCTATCGATAAGCGGTTTCTCGACGACTTGGAGCGGGGCATGCCCGAAAGTGGCGGCAACGCGCTCGGAGTCGACCGGCTGCTGATGCTGCTCCTCGGCGCCGACTCGATTCAGGACGTGATGCTGTTTCCCGAAGAGCGGCTGTAGACATCGGCTAGGACTTGGCCCTTGGAACGGGCCTGCGGCGCTTTACCCCTCGCGCTCCTCGGCCTTCGCCCGGTCCCACATCTCGTCGAGCTGGGGCTCGTCGTAGTCGCGGAGACTCTTACCTTCGGCTTGGGCGGCGAGCTCGCAGTGTCGAAAACGCGAAGAGAACCGATTGAGCGAACCTCGCAGCGCAGCTTCCGGGTCGAGCCCTTGCTTACGGCCGTAGGTCGCGAGAGCAAACAGGAGGTCGCCGAGCTCATGCTCGAGGGCCGTCATGTCTCGACTCTCGGCAGCCTCATCGAGCTCTCGCAGCTCTTCGTCGACCTTGTCGCGCGCACCACCCGCGTCGGGCCAGTCGTAGCCCACGGCGCTGGCCTTTTCTCCAACGCGCACCGCGCGCAGAAGGCTTGGCAACGCAACCGGAACCCCGCCGAGCGCCCCGCTCTCTTTCTTTTCCTCGGCCTTGATCGCTTCCCAGCTGTTGATGGCGCCGCTCGCGTCGTCGACTTCTTCGTCGCCGAAAACCCACGGGTGCCGGCGAACGAGTTTGTCGTAAATCGCGTCCACCACGCCATCGATGTCGAACCACCCTTTCTGATCCGTGAGAGCGGCCTGAAAGACGACCTGCAAAAGCAGGTCGCCGAGCTCTTCTCGGAGCATCTCCGGTGTCCCGTGATCGATCGCATCGACGACCTCGTGCGCCTCCTCGATCACGTACTGTCGGAGGGTCTCGAGCGTCTGCTCACGATCCCAGGGGCAGCCGTCGGGACCGAGCAATGTGCGCATCAGCTCGACGAGGCGGGCTAGGGACTCACCTTGTGCACTCACGGGGCGGCTGTAGCACAAGCGGTTGACGAGCCCCAGGAGCAGGCCTCATTGTCCCCACTTCATGGCGTACGCAAAGAGCGCAGTCAGCTCCCAGCAGATCATCGACGCAGCGATTCGCGTCCTCGCTCGCCAAGGCTACGCGCGAACCAGCCTGCTCGATATCGCCAAAGAAGCCGGCATGAGCAAGGGCGCGCTGCACTATCACTACCCAACCAAGGAAGCCCTGATTCACGCCGTCCTCGAAACCTCGTGCAACGTCGTCCAAGCACGCACCATGCAAGCCTGGTCTCCGTCGGACAACCCATTCGAGGCTCTTCGGAAGTCACTCGAGGAGCTCTGGGCGACGCGCGCGGAGCGTACCAACGAAGCTCTGGTTGTCGCCGACTTGCTCGCCTTGAGCCTCTCCGACGAATCGTTCCGGCCCAAGCTGGCAGAGTTCTACGGGCTCGGCGCCCAGCAAATTCGCGACTACCTCGAAGAGAATCTCGTGTCACTGGGCCTCGAGCCTCGAATCTCACTCGACCTCTTGCCTCGCATCGTCATCGGCCTGCTCGATGGCCTGGTGATGCAAGCGTTCGTCGATCCCGACGCGTTCTCTCCGGACGAAGTGGTGGATGCCGTTCAGACGATCGCAATTTCGATCTTCACCGGAGGCTCCGGCAGGTGAGCGCGCTCGACTCGGTGCAGGCTCAGGAGGGCGCCGTGCGGGCGCTCTTGCGGGCGCGCGAGCACGGCCGCGTCGCGTCGGCGTACTTGTTCGACGGCCCCAGCGGCGTCGGGAAGGAGCGCACTGCGCTTTCGTTTGCCACCGATATCGTCGCGGGAGGCGATCCGCACATCGTCGCGCGCATCGAATCGGGGTCACATCCTGACGTGCGTGTGTTCGGGCCCCGTGATGAGGGCAAACGAAACATCCAAGTTGAGGTTCTCCGCGCCGAGATTCTGCCCCTCGCGCAGTTCGCGCCCTTCGAAGCCGCGTCGACCTTCTTCATCTTTCCCGAGGCGGACGTCTCATTCCCAGTCTTTCAGCCCGAGGCGGCCAACGCGCTGCTCAAGACGCTGGAGGAGCCGCGCCCGAACGTGCATTTCATTCTCACGTCTGAGCGCCCCGATTCGCTCCTGCCGACCATCCGATCACGGTGCCAACGGGTCCGCTTCGCGCGCCTGCCCAATGCAGTTCTGCGCGGCATCCTGGAATCGGAGGGAGTCCCCGAACAGTCGATCGCTCCAGCGATCGCTCTGAGCGCGGGCCGGGCGGACGTTGCCCTCGCACTGGCGACGGATGGGGCGGTGGACGCGTTGACCGATCTGGTGATGTCGGTTGACGACGCAGTTCGCGGCTCGGGTCCGGGAACTCTCGTCGAGCTTTCCGAGCAACTGGCCCGGCGGGACGACCTCGAACTCGCATTGCTCACACTCCAAACCTTCTACAGGGACCTCGCGCTGAGCTCGCTCGATCTTTCCGCCGACGAACTCGGTTTCTCGACTCGGGGGGAGGAGCTTCAGGCGCGCGCGGCCTCCATCTCGCCGAGTGCGGCCGCGGCTCGAGTGTCCCTCATTCACGAATGCGTTCAGTCCATGCAACGGAACGCCAATCGGCAGGTTGCGCTAGACTCGCTGCTGTTTGGTCTGCGAAACCGGAGGTAGGTGGCGTCTCGGTCGATTTTGGCTAGTCTCGGGCGCGCAATGGCTCGCCCCTCCTACGTCACCACGCCGATCTACTACGTCAACGACCGGCCCCACATCGGACACGCGTACTCCACCGTGGCCGCGGACGTAGTGTCACGGTATGCCCGCCTTCGCGGGAAGCCCGCATACTTCCTGACGGGTCTCGACGAGCACGGCTTGAAGATCGAGCGACGCGCCCAGGAAGAGGGCCTCGCCCCGCAGGCTTTCGTCGACCGAATGGCGGCACCATTCCGTCTGGCCTGGGAAAAGCTCGGCTGCGCCCACGATGGCTTCATCAGGACGACTTCGGCCCAGCACCGCGAGAACGTTCAAGCACTCTGGAAGCTCATGCAGGACAAGGGCGACATCTACCTCGACGACTACGAGGATTGGTACTGCGTCGGGTGCGAGTCGTTCAAGACCGAGAAGGAGCTGCTCGAAGGCAACCTCTGCCCGATTCACCAGAAGCCGGTCGAGCGCATCAAAGAGCGCAGCTACTTCTTCCGGCTCAGCAACTACACGCAGCCGCTCCTCGACCTCTACGAAACGCATCCGGAGTTCGTGCGGCCCGAAGCGCGCCTCAACGAGGTGAAGTCGTTCGTCAAAGAGGGGCTGCGCGATCTGTCGATCTCGCGGACGAGCTTCCGCTGGGGTGTTCCGGTGCCCGACGACCCCGAGCATGTCGTCTACGTATGGCTCGACG
The DNA here is from genome assembly GCA_019309605.1 of Deltaproteobacteria bacterium. GTDB lineage: Bacteria > Myxococcota_A > Polyangia > Polyangiales > Houyiibacteriaceae > SG8-38. The sequence continues at coordinate 5,393 of JAFDFW010000017.1, forward strand.
CCCTCATGAACTACGTGAGTGGGCTCGGCGGGCCAGCCAAGGAAGGCGAAGCCCCGCTCTATGACGAGTTCTGGCAGTCCTCCGAGACGATCACGCACATCGTCGGAAAAGACATTCTTCGCTTTCACGCGGTCTACTGGCCTGCGTTCTTGATGAGCGCGGGGATCCGGCTTCCGACACAGATCTGGGCGCACGGATGGCTCACGGTGAACGGCGAAAAAATGTCCAAGTCGCTCGGGAACTTCCTTCCGCCGGGCCCACTCGTCGAGGCGTTCGGCGCAGATGTGTTGCGGTACTACCTCATGCGCGAAGTCGGCTTCGGCCAGGACGGCGACTTCAGCCATCGCAACCTACTCAACCGATACAACGGCGAGCTCGCCAACGGACTCGGCAATCTGATGAACCGGATCGTCGCCAGCATCGTCAAGAAGAACCTCGACGGACGCGTACCCAACGTGGACCTGGATGCCCTCGAGGACATCGACAGGCAGCTCATCGACAAGGCGAAGTCGACCTCACAACAGGCCGCGAAGCACATCGAAGCGCTCGCCTTTCACCGCGCCCTCGATTCCGTCTGGGAGCTCGTTTCGGCGGCAAACAAGTACGTCGACTCGACCGAGCCGTGGAGGCTCGCCAAGCAGGACGACAAGACCCGGCTCGGGCAGGTCTGTTACACGGTGCTCGAAACGCTGCGATGGCTTTCGATCATGTTGTTCCCCGTGATGCCCGAGAAGTGCAACGAACTTCGCGAACAGATCGGGATGTCTCCGCTGCTGCCGACGGAGCAGGTCGATCTTTGGCCGAGCGCCTGGGGCGGGCTGCGACCGGGCACCCAAACGCAAACCAGCACCCCACTCTTCCCGCGGTTCGACGAACATCAGGAACACTCGGTTTTGGGACGCCTCGGAGTCGAAATTGCTCCCGCCGAAAAGAAGAAAGCCCCTGCCATGACAGAAGCCGAACCAAGCAAAGACGACTTCATCGAGTTTGATGACTTCGCGAAGGTGGACCTTCGCGTAGCCGTGATCAAAGAGGCCGAGAAGGTCGAAAAAAGCAAGAAACTCCTCAGACTGATCGTGGACGCTGGCGAAGCGGAGCCGCGCCAGATCCTCGCCGGCATTTCGGAGCACTACGCGCCCGAGGACTTGATCGGCCGGCGTGTGGTGATCGTCGCCAACTTGAAGCCCCGCAAGCTCATGGGGCTGGAGTCGCAAGGGATGGTGCTCGCCGCCAGCGACGACGATGGTCTCAGCATCCTCGGGGTCGACAAAGACGTCGAGCCCGGGTCATCCGCGAAGTGATCCCACCGCTCGCACCTACGTTCGACGCGGCGCTGCGGGACGTGCGAGCTCAGCACCCACGTTTTCGCGGCGCGGCGGCAGCGCGGCTCGGCGAACCTCCTCCGGAACGCAGAGATGAAGCGGTGCTGGGCCTCTTGGAGCTGGCGAAGGACGACACTGGTGCGGTGCGGGAGGCGGCGTATGAGTCGCTCGGCGGGCTCGGCGCGCTCGAGGGGCTGGCCACTTTGCTCGATGCCTTCGAAGACGGGCACATGGGCGCGCGTCAGGCCGCCGTGCTCGCAGTCGGCCGAGTGGCTCCCGAAGAAGGCGCCGATGCGATCGCGGCCCTTCTCGACGATGCTCGCCCCGAGATGCGCTTCTCCGCGATTTGGACGCTATCGTACCTAGGCTCAGGTCATGCCGATCGAATCGCGACGGGTCTGCGCGACGAAGATCAAGAAGTCCGGCTGCTCGCCGTGCAATGCCTTGGCGAGCTCGCCGCGAGCGGCTACGCAGATGCAATTGCAGCCTTGCTCGAGGACTCATCGGACGCGGTCCGGTTCGCGGCAGCAACGGGGCTCGCTGCTTTGGGCGACGGGAGGGGCGCCGCCATGCTGCGCGCTGCTCTGAACCTGCCGGACCGGGCATTCCCCGCCGCGATCGGGCTTGGCGACTTGGAAGACCGCGGCTCGTTGGCTGCGCTCACACGACTGGCGACACATCCCTGGCGCTCTCCTATTCTGCGCGCCGCAGCAGCACGGGCGCTCGTCCGCCTTGGGGACCCCGCGGGCATCGAAGTACTTCGGAAGCTCGTTCGAAGCTGGCGCATCGAGGCGCGGCAATACGCGGTGCAACTCGTCGGCGAGCTCGAGCTCACCGCCCTGGTGCCGGACCTTGCCCGCGCGCTTCGGAGGGCCCGAAGGGCCGAACGGCCCGTCTACGAAACCACTCTCGAGCAGCTCGCTCCGAAAAGCGACGCGGCGAAGGCCTTGCTTGCTTCCCTCCGCTAAGCGAATCAACCTCAGTAGCGTACGCAAATGATGCTCTTCGATACTCATTGCCACCTGGACGACCCGCGCCTTCTCGAAGAGCTCGACGCGGTGCTCGATCGCGCGGACGAAGCAGGCGTGCAGCGCATCACCACGATCGGCTGCGCGAACGACGTCGCATCGGTAATGTCGGCCGTCGAGATCGCGCGGCAGCATCCGGATCGAATCTCAGCCACGGTCGGTGTCCATCCACATGACGCCAAACATCTCGACGACGCCCTCTGCGACGCAATTCGCGAAGCCGGTACCGACCCTTCCGTGGTCGCCATCGGAGAGACCGGCCTCGACTTTCACTACGACCACTCCCCGCACGCCGCCCAGGAAGAGGCTTTCCGTAAGCAGATCGCGATCGCCAAAGAGCTCGGGAAGCCGCTGGTCATCCATACACGGGCGGCACCGACGCAAACGCTCCAGATCCTGCGCGAAGAGCGGGGCAAGGACGTGGGAGGCATCATCCACTGCTTCAGCGAGGACGCGCCCTTCGCATCCGCCGCACTCGATCTAGGGTTCGTCTCCTCCTTCAGTGGGATCGTCACCTTCAAGAAGGCGGTCGCAGTCCAGGAAGCGGCCCTCAAACAGCCTGCGGACGCCCTTCTGGTCGAGACCGACGCCCCGTATTTGGCCCCAATCCCCAGGCGGGGAAAACGCAATGAGCCCGCATATGTAGCCTATACGGCCGCCCGAATCGCCGAACTCCGTGGAGTCGACCCCGAGGCCTTCGCGCGGACCACTTATGAAAATGCGCTTCGAATCTTCGGAATCCAAGAGTAATCGGGCCTTTCGGCCGAATGCCGCATCCGCCTTGACTCGCCCCCACCCATCACTATCTTTGCGGCCCTTTTCCCGGGGAGAAGACTTGTGAATACGAATCCTGGCCTCATCGGCACCAAGCTTGGCAATACCCAAATCTTCCTCGACGACGGGGAGGTACGACGCGTGACTGCAATCAAGGCAGGGCCCTGCGTCGTGGTGGGGAAACGCACCCCTAGCAAAGACGGCTACGCCGCCCTTCAGCTCGGCTTTGGCAGCCGCCGCGAGAAGCTGGTGAGCAGGCCCGAAGCCGGCAACTTCAAGAAGGCCGGCATCGAGGCGCCGCGAGTCGTTCGCGAGTTCCGCATCGACGAATCGCTCCTCGAGCGCTTCGAGGTGGGTCAGGCTCTCGGCGTGGCGGACATCTTCCAGGACGGACAGTTCGTGGATGTCTCCGGCACGAGCAAGGGTCGCGGCTTCACCGGCGTCATGAAGCGTCACAATTTCTCCGGCGCCGGCTCGGTCGGTCACGGCACGCACGAGGCCAAGCGTGGCGGCGGTTCGATCGGTATGGCCACGACGCCAGGTCGCACGGTTCGCGGTCAAAAGATGCCAGGCCAGCACGGCAACAAGAAGGCCACCATCTTGAACCTTCGCATCGTCAAGGTGCTGGCCGACGAGAACATCGTTCTGGTGGACGGTGGTGTTCCAGGTTCCCGCAACGGTTTCGTGACGGTGAAAGGCTCTATCAAGAAGGCCAGCGTGCCGCTTCCTGAGCCCCCGGCCAAAGAAGAAGCCGCGCCAGAAGCGACCGAAGAGGGCTAACTGCCCCCTCGACGCACGCAGGATCACCTTGGGCGCCGCGCGCGGCGCGAAGGCTACCCTGCTCGCTCGGTTTACAAGCTCGAGGAAATCGACAGGCGCGTTGGTCTGTTCAAGAAGGGTCAGCGCGTTCTCGATCTCGGGGCGAGCCCGGGCTCTTGGACGCTCTACGCAGCGGAGCGCGTCGGGCCGACCGGCCGCGTGCTGGGGATCGATCTCAATGATCCCAAGGTCACGCTGCCACCCCAGGCTGAGATTCGCACGCTTGACGCTTTCCAAGTCGACCCCGAAACATTGGACGGGCCGTTCGACCTCGTGATCAGCGACATGGCGCCGAAGACGAGCGGGCAGCGACATGCCGACCAGTACCGAAGCTACGAGCTGGTGATGCGCGCTCTAGAGCTGACAAAGACGGTGCTCAAGCCGGGCGGCACCTTCGTTGCCAAAATCTTCCAGGGCGCCGAGTTCGAAGAGGCGCGCGACGCGATTCGTGAGGTGTTCGGCAAAGTGCGGACCCTTCGCCCCAAAGCGACCCGAGACGAGAGCTACGAACTGTTCCTCGTCGGTCTGAGCTTTCAGCCCGTTACTACTTGAGGTCCTCGAGGCGTGCACGCGCGCGCGCTGCATACGGCCCGTCAGGATCGAGCTTTGCGGCGCGCCTCAAGTGCGCCCGAGCCTTGCCGAGCTGGCCTTGCTTGGCGAGGATCGAGCCGTATGCATATTGCAGGGCGGGATCGAGCTCGTCTTGTCCGACGGCACGCCGCATGGTCGCCTCTGCGGCATCGAGATCTCCGGTGGCGTAGTAGGCCAGCGCAAGCTCGGCAAGAAGCTCAGTAGGCGGTGGGTCGGCCGCTTGGCTCAACGCTGTGCGCAACACCGGGACTGCCTCCTGCGGCAACCGAGAGCGGCGAAAGCCCTCACCGACCGCGATCGAGAGGAGGACGTCACCCCTCACCAGCGGGCCCGCGGCGCGAAGCTGCGCAGCAGCGTCGTCGAGCCGCCCCAGGTCGAGAAGCATCATCGCGAGGTTGATCCGGGGAACCGGGTCGTTGGGGAGCCGATCGATCGTCACGAGGTATTCGCGCTCGGCCTCCGCGACCCTTCCCTGCTCTTCATATGCGAGACCGAGGTTGAAGCGGGCGGCCGCTAGCTGTGGGTCCAACGCGACCGCGCGCTCGAGCGCCTTCGTCGCTTCCGCGAGCTCGCCGCCCTCGCGCAGGAGCACCCCGAGGTTGTTGAACGCCTCGGCAAAGTTCGGATCCGCCTCGGTGGCACGGCGATAAGCCTTTTCAGCGGCCGTAAAGTGGCCAGCCGCCTCGTGGACCAGCCCCAGGTCGAGCCACGCCCGTGCGTCGTTCGGGTCGTCGGCGAGCGCCTGTTCGAAGACCCGCTTGGCTTCGCTGACTTTGCCGTCGGCGAGCAGACGCTCTCCGCGCAACACATCGGGGCTCGCCGCGGGACGACTGACCACTTCGACCGGCTGAGGTGGGGCCGGCGTGCCCTGGGAGGAGCCGCACCCGGCCAAAAGCGCGATCAGGAGCGCGAAGAGAACCGGCCTCCGAGGAAAGGGGCCGTCTAGGAACTTCACGGCTCCTCGGCGCGGGCGTGGAGAGCGAGGATGCGGTCGTAGAGCACCCGTTGCAGGCGCTTCAGTCGATCAGGGTCTTGAACCTTGTTCCCATCGGCGTCTGCAACGTAGAACACGTCCGCCACGCTCTGCCCTTCGGTGTTCACCTTCGACAACGAAATGGTCAGATCGAGCTGGTGGAGAGTGCGCGCGATTTCATGCAGGAGACCGACACGGTCTCGGGTGAAAACATCGACGATGGTGTATCGCGACGACGCGTTGTTGTCGACGCTGATGTGCGTCGGAACCTCGGGCGCCGGACGCACGGACCACGGGGGCGGCGTGCTCTGCCGCGCGATCAGGTCCTGCGCCGACACGCGATTGGTAGCACGCTGATCGATGTCCTCCTGAAGCGCTTCGGCGAGCCGGGCGGGCATCGGGGTGTTGTCTCCAACCTTGACCCAAAACACGTCGAACACTTCGTTTCCGGACTTGCGCTGGCGTGTGTACAACTGCGCCGTGAGAATCGAGAGGTCGTGCGCTGCAAACACCGCGGTGAGATCCGCAAGCAGGCCCGACCGGTCAGTCGATACGACCACGATTTCTTCGACGTCCTCGCTCGGACCGGGGCCGACTCGCACGGTAGCGAGACCCTCGGCGCGGTCGCGTGAGATGCGCGCGTGGTGACGCACGACGTCGACTGGATTGGCGAGAAAGTACCGTTCAGGCATTTCGTCGATGAAGCTGTGGAGTTCTTCCTGGCCCGCATCTCCCGCAAAGCCGACGACGGCTTGCAGCTTCACCTCCAAAACCCGGCTCTCGATCTGCACGGGAACGCCCCCCGACTCGAGCTGAGCGAGGGTCGCCAGGTAAAGGTCCTCGAGCGCGCGAGCCTTCCACGATGTCATGGCCTTGGGATTGACCGTCGCGATGATCGTGACGGTGCACAAGAACAAGTCGCGGAGTCGCTCTGGCGTCTCCACCATTTTCACGACTTCTTTTAGACCCTGGGGGTCGTGAATGTCCCGCTGCGTCGCCCACCGGTAGAGCGACTTCTGTTCACGAACGAGCCACGCAGTGTGCTGTGCGTCGACGGCACTGAGGCCGAGGCGGAGCGCCACGCTTTCCGCGAGACGGGCGCCCGCTTCCTCTTGGTCGCGCCCGCGTGTGCGCCCCAGTGAATGCAACAGCACCGCCAGAAATAATGGGAGGCGCCTCGGGGCCTCTGCCGCAAGGCGAGCAGACAGCGGGCGTCCTCGGCTCTCGCCTCGGGCTAGTGCCTGCAGATGCTCGAGCGCCTTGATGGCATGGATGTCGGCGGTGTAGACATGAAATACGTCGTGGTAAACGCGGCCGACCAGCGGATCGAACTCGGGAATCATGGCGGAGACTAGCCCCACCTCGTGCAACTCAGCGATCGTCGACCCGCTTCGGAATGGAGACTCGTCGACATTCTTGAGCAGCCCCAGGAAGAGCTGCGTCGCCTCCTCGGAGTCCTGCAACCCGAGCCGCCATCGCTTGTCTGGCGCAATCCGGGCGATGGCATCCAACGCGGAGTGATCGGGTCGCTTCTGATGACGCAACGCTTGGCGATAGAACCGAAACGCGAGCGCGGGATCGCGCTCCAGCCGCTGGGGATTCTCCAGCGTGATGGTGCCGTCCGCCAAAATGATCCCGTGCGCGAGCTTTCGGAAGGTGGTGGCGCGGGTGCGATTGCGGGGGCGTGCTCGGTCGAGCAGTCGTTCCGCAGTGAGTGCCACAATCCGGGCGTGCCTGTAATAGGCTTGCATGAACTGCTCGACGCCGAGGGTCACCCCGTCCACGAAACCGAGCTCCTGCGCGATGTCTTCCTGATCCCCGAATGTCAGCCGGTCCTGCTGGCGGCCGGCGCGCAAGTGTAAGAGGTTGCGAACGCGCCAGAGCATCTCGCGGGCGTCCTCGAGCTCACGGACCTCGCGCGCCAGAAGAGCCCCTGTTCGCACGTAGTCCTGCTCGTCTCGGGCCCCCCAACGAGCCCGCGCTGCCCATTCGGCCACGTCCAGGTCCCTCAAACCGCCGCGCCCCTGCTTCACATCCGGCTCGAGAAGATAGAGGCTGCCTCCGAAACGACGGTGGCGCGTCTCGGTGTCTTGCTCGAGCGCACCGAGGAAGTCGACTAAGTGCGGCTCGAAGACCTGCTCCCGCGCGCCCCGCTCGAGATCGTCGAGCAGTGCGCCACTGCCAGCGACAGGCCGGAAATCGATCAGCGTCGTGGTGGTCCGAATGTCCTCACGAGCCAAGCTCAGCATCTCGTCGACGCTTCGTACGGCGTGCCCGATGTCCACGCCCAGATCCCACAGCGGGTAGAGCAGGCCCTCGGCCAGCGCGCCGACGAAGGGGTCGTCCGAGTCGTCGCACAGGAATACGACGTCCACGTCGCTATTCAGGCCGAGGGTCAACCGGCCGTAGCCTCCGACCGCAACCAGCGCGACACGCCCCCGAGGCTCGCGACCAAGGGTTCGACTCGCGGCGTCCGCCGCGCAGTACAGGGCGCTCAGCAAACCATCGAGGGCCCGCGCATGGGCGTGTGTGGTGACGACACCCGGGTCTCCACGGCGCACCGCGTCCTCGAACGCTCGGCGGTATCCACCGAGGTACCCACTGCAGGTCTTGCCGAGCGCAGGTGCGAGCCCACCTAGATCGACGACCGGACTGGATGCATCCGACAAGGGTCAGCCAGTATGACCGTCCACCCCGGAGCGGGCAACCTAGCCGCCTAGCGACCTAGCAAGTACGAAGCGATGCCCGAGGCAATGCCATCGGCGAGCGCCCGGCGATAGTTACGGTGGG
>JAFDFW010000190.1 GCA_019309605.1 Deltaproteobacteria bacterium
TTTCTCCCGAGAGATCTGGACCGAGATGGCGGAGCTCGGCTGGCTCGGTCTTCAGATTCCGGAGGAGTACGATGGTCTCGGGCTCGGCTTCTTCGATCTCTGCGTCGTTCTCGAACAAAGTGGTCGCGAGCTGATGCCGGAGCCGTTCGTGTCCACGCTTCTACTCGGCACGCAGACGCTTCTACTCGGCGGCACCGAGGCACAGAAGCAGGCTTTCCTGCCTGCCATCGCGACAGGCGACACACTGGTGACGGTTGGCTACGACGAAGCCGGTTCACACGGAGACGTCTCGAAGGTCGCGACCGTGGCGCGGAGGTCGGCGGATGGCTTCGACCTCAGTGGAGAGAAGCTTCAGGTCCTCGACGGGCATCTCGCGGATCGGATCATCGTCTCGGCGGCGACGTCTGACCTGGGCTATACCCTCTTCCTCGTCGACCCGGCGCACGCAGGCGTCACGATTACGCGTCAGTCTCGAATCGATGGCCTGAACGCGGCGATCGTGCGGCTTGATGGCGTTTCGGTACAGGATGACGACATCGTCGGCGAGCTCGACGGTGGCGCCACGCTCTTACAGAGGACGTTCGATCGAGCCGCCGTGGGGCTATCGGCGCAGATGCTGGGCGCCTCCGAGCAGGCTTTTGCGGACACCATCGAGTACATCAAGGAGCGCGAGCAATTCGGGGTGCCGATCGGCTCGTTCCAGGCCCTTCAACACCGCGCGGTATCGGTATACACGGAAATCGCGCTGACACGCTCGGTCGTGCTTGCCGCGGCCCGCGCGATCGACGAGGCTCCGGACGATGTTCCGCGTCTCGCGTCCCTCGCGAAGGCCACCGCGTCCGAGACCTTCATGCACGCCGCCAAGGAAGCGATTCAAATGCACGGCGGCATTGGGGTAACCGACGAGCACGACATCGGGTTCTATATGAAACGTGCACAAGCGACCTACATGACTTTTGGAAAGCCTTCGCAACACCGGCAGCGCTGGGCGGAGCTTCACGGTTACTAGCTACCAACACGAAAGAGCGAGAAATACGATGAAAAGGTTTGAAGGAAAGAACGTTGTGATCACCGGCGCAGCAGCTGGCATCGGCCAGGCCACCGCGCAGCGCATTGCCGAGGAGGGTGGCAACGTCGCCCTCATCGACATCAACGCGGAAGGGTTGGCCGGCACGAAGAAGCTCGCCGAGGCTCACGGGGCCAAGGCGTGGGTCTACGAGTGCAATGTCACCGACGGCGCTCGCGTGAAAGAGGTGATCGATCAAGCGGCCGAAGATATGGGCGGTTTCGACACCCTGTGTCACTGCGCTGGCATCCTGCGCACCTACCACACCCACGAGATGAGCTTCGAGCAGTGGCATAACATCATTGACATCAACCTCAATGGCACGTTCTACGTGAACCACGCCGCGCTCCCGCACCTGTTGAAGAATCGCTTCAGCGCACTGGTGAACTGCTCCTCGACATCGGCAATCGGCAGCCATCCATGGATGGCCGCCTACGCAGCTTCGAAGGGAGGCGTCATCTCGATGACCCGCGCTCTCTACCAGGAGTACGTCAAGCAAGGCCTCCGCGCGAACTGCGTAGTCCCCGGCGGCATCGCCACGGCCCTCCACGGCGACTTCAAGGCCCCCGCCGGCGCCGACATGGAGCTCCTCAAGGGCGCCATGCCCTTCGTGGGCTTCGCCAAGCCCGCCCACGCAGCCAGCGTCATCGCCTTCTTAGCCTCGGACGACGCCCGCTACGTAAACGGCACCGAAGTCCGAGCCGACGGCGGCGCTCTCTCCTAGGGGACAGGCTAGTCGCCCAAAAACGCGTGTCCCCTAGTCTAGCTGGCCGCGGACGAAGGGGAGGTAGGTTGGGTGCCAGAGGCGCTCTCGGACGAAGGCTTCGATGTCGTCCGGGATGTTTTCGCGGCGAGCTACGCCGTCGGCGATGGCTTGTTTGACGACTCTGGTCGCGACCCGAACTGAGGTTTCTTGGAGATCGCCTACCGGTGGGTAGATGAGGCCACCTTCGACGTATTTCTCGATTGTGTACTCGGCGAGTGCCTGGGATGCCTCGAGAACCATGCCATCGGTGATCGATTTGGCGTCGCTTAGGATGGAGCCGAAACCGAGTCCTGGGAAGATGAAGGCGTTATTGCCTTGGCCGATCGGGTGGGTCACGCCGCCCATCATAACCGGATCGAACGGGCTACCGGTTGCGACGATCGCTTGTCCGTCAGTCCAGCGGAAGATGTCGACGGGCTTCGCCTCTGCGGAGCTCGTCGGATTGGAGAGCGGGAAGATGATCGGCCACTTGTGGTTGTCGGCCATCGCGCGAACAGTTTGCTCGTCGAATGCGTCCGGCTGGCCCGAGAGACCGAGGAGCACCGTAGCCTGTGCGTTCCGAATAGTCTCGACCAGGTCGGGGACGTCACCTTCGAATTCCCAGCCTCGGATGGTTGCGCGCTCGTGCGCGAAGGCTTTCTTGTATTCTTCCATCTCGCGGTCGGCGAGCAGCAAGCCTCGGGAATCGAGCACGAACACCCGCGCCTGGGCTTCCGCGCGGCTCAGGCCAGCCCGTACTAGGCCTTCGCGAACTGCCCAGGCGACACCGACCCCACCGGCGCCCGCTCCGTGAATGACGAAGATCTCGTCCTTCAGGCTTTCATTGCGGAGGTGACATGCAGCGAGAATGCCGGCCAAAGCGACAGCGCCGGTGCCTTGGATGTCGTCGTTGAAGGATGGGCCGCGGTCTCGGTATCGCTCGAGCACCGTGAAGGCGGCCGTCTTCGAGAGGTCCTCCCACTGAATCACCGCATCGGGCCAACGCGACCAGACAGCGTCGACGAACTGGTCGAGGAACTTGTAGTAGTCGTCTCCGCGGAGGCGCTTCTGACGAACGCCCAGGTAGTTGGGATCGTTAATCAGATCCATGCGATCCGTGCCGACGTCGAGCGCCACTGGCATCGTGTGGAATGGGCTGACGCCGCCGCCCACGGTGTAGAGCGCCATCTTCCCAATGGGAATTGCCAGGCCACCGTACCCCTGGTCGCCGATGCCCAGGATGGCCGACGAGTCCGTCGCGACGATCATACGAACGTCTTCCATCGGGTAGCATTCGAGGGTCTGATCGGCGCGGTCGATGTTGAGCGGAGAGAAGGAGAGGCCGCGCGGATTCTGGTAGAGCGCGCTGAACTGCTGCACCGCGGCGCCGACTGTCGGCGTGTAAACGATCGGCAACATTTCGTCGAGATGCTTCTCGAGCAACGCGTAGAAGAGAATCTCCTGACGCTCCTGTACGGCGCGCAGGTACTGATACTTGTCGATGTCGGTGGGCGCCTGGACGAAGCCCTCGTACACGCGGTCGATCTGTTGCTCGAGCGTGTTGTACTGCGGAGGAAGGAGGCCTCCCAGCCGGAGCGCGACCCGCTCTTCATGGCTGAAGGCAGTGCCCTTGTTGGACAGCACCAATCGCAGTAGCGCGATGCCGTCGAGGTAGACCTCCATGTACTTGCGTCCATGCTCGTCTTCTTTGAGGTCAAACAACCGGCTAACGCGTTTACGGGGCATGGCGTTCCTTTCCTTAGGCGCCTTCGATGGCGGCCACGACTGCGTCCGTCATCTCTGTCGTGCCGAGCGAACGCTGTCCGCCGCTCAGATCTGCTGTTCGAAGGCCACTGTCCAGGACCTTCTGGACAGCGTCTTCAATTGTCTTCGCATCCTCGTCGAGGTGGAGGCTGTGTCGCAGGAGCATCGCGGCACTCAGGATCGTGCCTAGTGGGTTCGCGATCCCCTTGCCCGCGATGTCAGGAGCTGACCCGTGGATCGGCTCGTACACACCGAGCGTGCCTTCACCGAGCGAAGCACTTGGAAGAAGACCGAGCGACCCAGTCAACACGGCGCCTTCGTCAGAGAGGATGTCGCCAAACATGTTGCCGCTCACGATGACGTCGAACGACGACGGGTCGGTGACGAGTCGCATGGCGGCCGAGTCGACGAGCTGATGGTCGAGTTTGACATCCGAGTTCTCTTTGCCCACTTCGGTTGCGACCTCGCGCCATACCTGCATGGTTGCAAGCACGTTCGCCTTGTCGATGGAGGTGACGTGTCCGCCCCGTTTTCGCGCAACTTCAAAGGCCAGTTCGACGATTCGACGAATTTCGCTTTCGTCGTACACCATCGTGTCGAAACCGGTGCGCAGGCCGTTCTTGGTCTCTTTTCCTTTGGGCTCGCCGAAGTAAATGCCTCCCGTGAGCTCGCGAATGAACACCAAATCCACGCCGCGCAGGCGCTCGGCCCTCAGAGGCGAGGCCGCTTCGAGGCCACGGAAGAGCTTGACTGGGCGAACGTTTGCAAAGAGCTGTAGCGCCTTCCGCATCCCGAGGAGGCCCTGCTCTGGGCGAACCTTGGCGTTGGGGTCGTCCCATTTGGGGCCACCCACCGCGCCAAGCAAAACAGCGTCTGCGCTTCGGCAGCCGACGATGGTGTCGTCCGGCAGCGGCACACCCGTCTCGTCGATCGCGATGCCGCCGATCAGGTGTGTCGAGAATGTAAACGTGTGGCCAGACTTTCTTGCGACAGTTTCGAGCACCTGCCGAGTAGCATCTACGATTTCGGGTCCGATTCCGTCGCCGGGGAGAAGTGTGATCTTGGCTTTCATGTATCGTTACCTGTGCGGCCGGCCATGATGCACGGCGCGCGTCATGAGGGCAATGGCTAAGTCCGCGTCAGCCCGTACTCGATGCTGTCGATCAGTGCCTGGAGCGACGCCTCGATGATGTTGCTCGACGCTCCGACGGTGCTCCACGTGCCGTGGGCCGATTGGCTGTCGATGAGCACTCTCGTCGTCGCACCGGTTCCGCTGCGTCCATCGAGAATGCGAACCTTGTAGTCACTGAGGTGCATGTCGGCGACCTCAGGGAAGAATGGCCGGAGCGCCTTTCGAAGCGCGGAGTCGAGCGCGCTCACCGGGCCGTTGCCTGTCCAACGCCAGCCTGGAAGTCGAGCACCTCGAACGGGGGCTCATAGCCGGTCTGGTGACGGGCCATCAATAGGGCCACCGACGCCTCCGCGGCCTCGTAGGCAAAGCCCTTGGCTTCGAGCTCCTTGATCCGTTCGAGTACGCGGCTGCCGTGGTCCGAGCTCACTTCGAGACCGAGCTCCTCGGCCTTGCTGAGCACGTTACTGCGCCCAGATAGCTCGCTGACTACTACTCGCGACTCGTTGCCGACTAGACTCGGTCGAACGTGTTCATACGACTCCGGATGACGGCGAATGGCCGACACGTGAACACCGCCCTTGTGCGCGAACGCGCTCCGCCCGACGTACGCCGCATGGTCGTTGGGGCTCAGGTTGGCGATCTCTGCCACGAAATGGGCGAGGTCGTAGAGCTCGCTGAGTCTTCCTTCGGGAAGGCACTGCAAGCCGAGCTTGAGCTCCAAGTCCGGGATGATCGCGCAGAGGTTAGCGTTGCCGCACCGTTCGCCGTACCCGTTGATCGTTCCCTGCACGTGCTGCGCGCCTGCGCGAACGGCGGCGACGGAGTTTGCAACGCCACACTCGCCATCGTTGTGGGCGTGGATGCCGAGTCGCGCGTCCGGAAGGGCCTCGTGCACCACCTTGACCATCTCCTCGATCTCCCAGGGCATTGAGCCGCCGTTCGTGTCGCAAAGGGCAAGTGTTTCGGCGCCACCGCGCGCCGCGGCTCGCAAGGTCTCGAGCGCGTACTCTGCGTCGGACTTGTATCCGTCGAAGAAATGCTCCGCGTCGTAGATCACCCGTCGACCGTTCTGACGGAGAAAGGTCACGCTTTCCTCCACCATTCGCAGGTTTTCTTCGAGGCTCGTGCGCAGCACCTCCGTAACGTGCATGTTCCAGGTCTTGCCGAAGATCGTGCACACCGGCGTCTCCGCGGCGAGCAAGGTTTGAAGCTGTTTGTCATCTTCCGCGCGAAGCTGCGCGCGGCACGTCGATCCGAACGCCGCGACGGTGGCGCTCTTCCAGTCGATATCCTTCGCGCGCTCGAAGAACTCTACATCCTTGGGATTGGACCCTGGCCACCCGCCCTCGATGAACGTGACTCCCAGAGAGTCCAGGTGCCCCGCGATTCGCAGCTTGTCGTCGCAGGACAGACTCATCCCTTCCATCTGCGTGCCATCACGCAGAGTGGTGTCATAGATCTCCACGACGGGGGCCGAGCCGTTAGGTCCGTTGTTGTTCATAGCTGCTGATCTGACCGTCGAACGACAGAAGGTACCCGAGCTGGTCGATGCCCTCGAGGAGGCAGTGTTTGGAAAACGTGTCGATGGGAAAGGTGGCTTCGAGCCCGTCGAGCCCGGTCACCGATTGCGTCGCAAGGTCGATTGCAATCTTCGTCGAACGGTCCGACTGAACCGCATCCATGAGCGCTTGGTACACGTCGGCGGTGACCTCGACGGGTAGCAAGCCGTTCTTGAGCGAGTTGCTCTTGAAGATGTCCGCGAAGCCCGTGGAGATGATTGCGCGGAAGCCCCAGCCAACCAACGCCCAGGGTGCGTGCTCGCGAGACGAGCCGCTACCGAAATTGTTTCCCGCGATGAGGATCTGCGCACCCTGCGAGGCCGCCTCGTTGAGTACGAACGCCGGGTTGTCTGAGCCGTCCTTCAAGTAGCGCCAGTCACAGAAGAGGCTGTCGCCGAGGCCGTCCTTATCGGTCACCTTGAGAAAGCGGGCCGGGATGATCTGATCCGTGTCCACGTTTTCGTCAGGAAGGGGGACCGCATGTGATGTGAGTGTGGTGAATTTCGCCATGACTCTGTCTTTCAAGAAAGGAGCAAGCTCCGCGGGTCGGTGACTTCGCCGGTGATGGCCGCCGCGGCCGCGGTGAGCGGGGATGCGAGGAAGGTGCGGCCGCCTTTGCCCTGTCGTCCCTCGAAATTTCGGTTCGAAGTGCTAACCGCGTACTGCCCGGGCTCGAGGTTGTCTCCGTTCATGGCGATGCACATCGAGCAACCCGGCTCACGCCATTCGGCGCCGGCCTCTTTGAAGATTTGGTCGAGCCCTTCGGACTCGGCCTGCTTCTTGATGTCGTGCGAGCCGGGAACGACGAGAGTGCGCACACCGTCCGCGACTTTGCGTCCGCTGAACACGCCCGCCGCCATGCGTAGGTCTCCGATACGCGAGTTCGTGCATGAGCCGATGAAGACCACGTCGACCTTTTTGCCGAGCAGTGGCTGCCCCGGCTCGAGGCCCATGTAGGCCATCGCCTTTTCGAACGCGGCTTGCTGCGAGGCATCGTCGAACGACTCTACGGTCGGCATTGGTTCGCCGATCTGCATGCCCATGCCCGGGTTGGTGCCGTAGGTGATCATTGGCTCGAGCTTGTTGGCGTCGATCACGACGGTCTTATCGAACGTCGCGCCTTCGTCGGTGCAAAGCTGACGCCAGCGCTCCACCGCTGCGTCCCAATCGGCTCCCTGAGGCACGCGCTCGCGCCCCTTCAGGTACTCGAACGTGGTCGCGTCGGGGGCGATCATGCCCGCGCGTGCGCCAGCCTCGATGCTCATGTTGCAGACCGTCATTCGGCCTTCCATGTCGAGGCCGCGGATCGCCGAGCCGGTGAACTCGCTGCGTGGCCAGCACGTGCTCGACCTCGCTCGTTCCGATGCCGAACGCTAGCGCGCCAAACGCGCCGTGCGTGGACGTATGGCTGTCCCCGCATACAATCGTCTTGCCGGGCTGCGTGAAGCCACGCTCCGGCCCTATCACATGCACGATCCCGTTGCGGCTGTCGCCAAGCGCGAATAACTCGACGCCGAACTCTTCGCAGTTGGTTTCTAGCTGTCTGAGCTGCGCCTTCGCCTGGTCATCGATGACCCACAGCGCCTTCGGTAGCGTCGGCGTCGAATGGTCCATCGTCGCGATGGTCTTGTCCGGACGGCGAACCTTCAGGCCTCGCTCGCGAAGACCAGTGAACGCTTGCGGGGACGTCACCTCGTGAATGAGCTGCAGGTCGATGTAGAGGACTGCCGGCCTGTCCGGCTCCTGAACGACGACGTGATCGTCCCAAACCTTCTGAAATAGTGTTCTTGGTTCCATGATGTTCGTTACGCAGCGCTTCCGGCCGCTTTGCTATCGGTGTGCGTTGCTTCTCTGATCGCGAGTATCCGGTTGATGGCGGCGAGATAGGCCTTGGCGCTTGCGACGATGATATCGGTGTGCGCGCCGTGGCCGTGGAACACCCGCGCTCGCGAGTGCTCGTACTGTGGATTGATCTTGTCGGGCGGTGCATCATCGTCTTGGGGCGACACACGCACACTCACCTCGCCGAGGGCATCGATGCCCTCAGTTACCGACTGAACATTATACTCGAGCAAGGTGCAGGGCACGTCCACGAGCAACTGGACGGCCTTGTACACCGCATCGACTGGGCCGGTGCCGACCTCCGCTGCGGTTTGCGTTTGTCCATCTGGCCCGGTGAGCTTGACGGTGGCCGTAGGCATTCCGGTTCCGCAGCCGACCTGGATCGCGTCGAGCTTCCAGTACTCCTTCGGCTGATAGAGCTCGTCGCTCACAACGGCCAACAAGTCAGCATCGGTGATGTGCTTCTTCTTGTCCGCGAGCTTCTTGAAGCGTGCGAACGCCTTGTCGAGGCCATCGCCAGACACGGGGTAGCCAAGCTCTGCTAAACGATTCGCAAATGCGTGGCGTCCGGAATGCTTGCCGAGGACGAGCTGCGTCTGACCCGCACCCACCGTTTCGGGGCGCATGATCTCGTAGGTGTCCTCATGCTTGAGCATGCCGTCCTGGTGAATGCCAGCCTCGTGCGCAAACGCGTTCGCGCCAACGATCGCCTTGTTGGGCTGTACGACCATGCCGGTCACCTTGCTCACCAAACGGCTAGCGCGCGTGAGCTGTGTGGTGTCGACATGCGTGCCGATGCCGAAGAGGTCGCGCCGCACATAAAGCGCCATGACGACCTCTTCGAGCGAGGCGTTGCCCGCGCGCTCGCCGATACCGTTGACCGCGACTTCGACCTGCCGAGCGCCGTTGACCACTGCCGAGAGGCTGTTGGCCACCGCCATTCCAAGATCGTCGTGGCAATGAACGCTGATGACCGCGCTGTCGATGCCGGGCACGTTCTTCCGGATCATCGCGATGCGCTCACCAAACTCCACGGGGATCGTGTAACCGACCGTATCCGGAATGTTCAGTGTGGTTGCTCCCGCCTCGATGGCAGCCTGGAGTGCCTCGTACAGGAAGTCCATCTCCGTCCGGCCCGCATCCTCGGGGCTGAACTCGACGTCTTCACAGAAGCTCCGCGCGTACGCGACCATCTCGCTGATCCTCGCGAGCACCTCGGCCCTGCTCATACGAAGCTTGTGCTCGCGATGGATCGGGGATGTTGCGATGAACGTGTGGATCCGGCCGTGCTTCGCCGGCCTGACGGCCTCTGCAGCCTTGTCGATGTCGGACTTGTGCGCCCTCGCCAAGCTGCAGATCGTTGGAGGCTCGGAAACCGGCCGACCCTCGACCCCCGTCACGCCCACGGCCTCGGCGATGGTTTTCACCGCCCGCAAGTCGTCGGGAGAAGCGGCCGCGAAGCCGGCCTCGATCACATCCACGCCGAGCCGCGATAGAGTCTTCGCCACCTCTAGCTTTTCCGACGAGGTCATCGTCGCGCCAGGTGATTGCTCTCCATCTCGGAGCGTTGTGTCGAAGATCCGTACGTGGTCAGGTTGCATGATTGATTCTCCCGACGCCGCGACGCGCGGTGCCTGCTTACTCTCCCTGTTTGATCTCTACCGGGTCGACGAATGGCATCATCGACCGAAGCTGCGTGCCCACCTTCTCGAGCGTCTGTTCCTGTTCGGCGCGCCGGATCGAGTTGAACTCCGGACGGCCGTTCTTGTTCTCGTCGATCCAACGCTTGGCGAAGGTGCCGTCCTGAATCTCCGCCAGGATCTGCTTCATCGCCTGCTTGCTCTCCTCGCCGATAACGCGCGGGCCGCTGACGTAATCGCCCCATTCGGCGGTGTTCGACACCGAGTAGCGCATGTAGTTGAGGCCGCCGCGATACATCAGGTCGACGATGAGCTTCAGCTCGTGAAGGCACTCGAAGTACGCAACCTCGGGCTGGTATCCCGCCTCAACCAAGGTCTCGAAACCGGCCTTCACCAGCTCCGATGCACCGCCGCACAGCACGGCCTGCTCGCCGAAGAGGTCGGTTTCCGTCTCCTCGGTGAAGGTCGTGGTCAGCACGCCAGCGCGCGCACAGCCGATCCCCGACGCGTATGACATCGCGAGCGCGTCGGCCTGGCCGGTCGCGTCCTGATGAACTGCAAGAAGCCCAGGAACGCCGCCACCCTCTTGGTAGGTCTCACGCACACGGTGGCCGGGGCTCTTCGGCGCGATCATCGTGACGTCGACATTCTTGGGCGGTTCGATAGTGCCGTACCGGATGTTGAAGCCATGCGCGAACATCAGCATGTTACCCGCCTCGAGGTTCGGCGCGATGTGCTCTTCGTAGATCGCCGGCTGTGCAGTATCGGGCGCCAGGATCATGATCACATCTGCTTCCTTCGCCGCATCGCTCACCGACTTCACGGCCAATCCGGCTGCCTCGGCCTTGGCCTTGCTCTTGCTGCCGTCCTGCAAACCAACGCGCACGTCGACGCCGCTCTCCTTCAAGTTGAGGGAGTGGGCGTGGCCCTGCGAGCCGTAGCCGATGATCGCCACCTTCTTGCCTCGAATCAGCGAGAGGTCGGCATCTTTTTCATAGCGAATCTGGGTCATGTGTCTCTCTACTTCTCTACAAGGGGGGTTATGCCGCTGAGTTGCGGGAGGCAGGCACTGTGGGGTGAGCGAGATCGTGCTTTTCGACGCCGCGGGTCATCGCGACCGTGCCGGTCTGCACCAACTCCAGAATGCCAAAGGGCCTGAGAACCGAGACGAGGCCTTCGACCTTGTCCTGCGGTCCAGTGATTTCGATCGTGACTCGCTCGGGTGACATATCGATCGCGCGCGCGCGAAACACCTCACAGATCTTCAAGATTTCGTCGCGCTGCTCACGGTTGCAGTTGACCTTGATCAACGCGAGCACGCGATTGATCGACTGCTTGTGCGTGATGTCATCGACCCACAGCACGTTGACCATCTTGTAGAGGTTCGCTTCGATGCGTTTTGCTTTGTCCGCATCCGCATCGCAGACGATCGTCATACGCGAAACACCCGCCTCGTGGGTCGCGCCAACGTTGAGCGAGTCGATGTT
Organism: Deltaproteobacteria bacterium; assembly: GCA_019309605.1. GTDB lineage: Bacteria > Myxococcota_A > Polyangia > Polyangiales > Houyiibacteriaceae > SG8-38. The sequence goes on from JAFDFW010000190.1 coordinate 11,236, forward strand.
GAAACTGCGGCGGGTGCGGTCGCTCGATCATGTCGTCGAGGTCGGCCCCGGCCGCAACCATTGGGTACACGGAGTCTTCTTGCTCGACGCGGAAATCGATGACCACGGTGCCCTCGGTGGCTTCCGCCGTTCGAACCGCGTCCTCCACGTCCGAGCGCTTCTCGACGCGAATGCCCGTCAATCCATGTGCATCCGCGAGCTTGACGAAATCCGGGCTGAGCATCGGCGTCGCGACGTAGCGGCCGCCAAAAAAGAACTCCTGCCACTGCCGCACCATGCCAAGGAAGCCATTGTTGATGATGGCCACGTTGACCTTGATGCCTTCCTGCGCGCAGGTGGAGAGTTCAGCCGCCGTCATCTGGAAGCCCCCGTCGCCGCAGATGACCCACACCGAGTCATCGGGCTCCGCGAACTTGGCGCCGATCGCCGCAGGCAATGCAAAGCCCATGGTGCCGAGGCCGCCGGAGGTGATCAGTTTTCGCGGGTAGTCGTGCTTGTAGTACTGCGCTTCCCACATCTGGTGCTGGCCAACGTCGGTCACGACCAGGGCCTTGCCTTCCGTGAAGCGGTAGAGGTCATGGATGACGTGGGCAGCGTAAAGCTTGCCCGAATCCGGAAGGTTCTTGATGTCTTTGACCGCCGAGCCGCCCTGGATGTCCTCGATGTACGCCAACCACTCGGGGCGGTCGCACTTGTCGACATGCGGGAGCATCTCCTTCAGGACGGTCTTGGCGTCACCGACAATCGGCACGTCGACGTGAACGTTCTTGTTGATTTCCGCCGGGTCGAGCTCGATGTGGATCTTCTTCGCGTTCTGGGCGTACGTCTTGAGGTTACCGGTCACGCGGTCGTCGAACCGCATGCCGACGGCGATGATCAAATCGGCGTCTTGAATCGCCTTGTTGACCCAAGTCTCCCCGTGCATTCCCATCATGCCGAGGTTGCGAGGGTGGGTCGCAGGAAACCCGCCGAGGCCCAGCAACGTACAGGCCACCGGAATATTTGTCTTTTCGACGAACTCCAGCAGCGTCTCCGTCGCCTGCGCCTTGATCACGCCGTGCCCAGAAAAGAGGATCGGGCGTTTGGCGCCCTTGATCAGCTCGACTGCATCCTCGAGCTGCTCTGCCAACGGCGCGTAGTCGGGGCGGTAGCCGGGGAGCACGATTTCATCGTCGTTCCACTCGAACACGCAACTCTGCTGCTGCGCATCCTTGGTGATGTCGACGACGACCGGGCCAGGCCGACCCGAACGCGCGATATAAAACGCCTCGCGGATGGTCGGCGCGATTTGCTCTGGTTTCGTCACCAGGTAGTTGTGCTTGGTGACCGGAATGGTGCAGCCCGTGATGTCGGTCTCCTGGAATGCATCACTGCCGATGAGCTGCGACGGGACCTGGCCGGTGATGCACACCATCGGGATGGAGTCGAGCATGGCCGTGGCGATGCCGGTTACCAGGTTAGTCGCGCCTGGGCCCGAGGTTGCGATACAAACACCGACTTGCCCTGAGGCGCGAGCGTAGCCGTCGGCCATGTGGGAGGCGCCTTGCTCGTGGCGCGTGAGCACATGGTGGATCGGGTACTCAATCATCGCGTCATAGGCGGGCATGATCGCACCGCCCGGATAACCGAAGCAAACCTCGACCCCCTCGCGTACGAGCGCTTCCCAGATGATGCGGGATCCGGAAAGCGATTCGCCGATGCGATTTTCGAGCTTGGGATTGGCGGCTGTCACGAGGGTCTCCTTACTTGCTGGCTGGCTCCAACTAGTTGATTCCAGGCGGCATTCAAGCAGCGTCGATCCAACAAGAAAGGCGCCGGGTCGAGCCTCGACCGGGCGCCTCGACTGCGGGCAAATTCCGGCATCCCGGACGCCTGCCGCTTTGTTGAAGTTTTGCGCTGTGAATGTCTTTTCATGAACTTTGGTCAAACAAAAAAGCCCCCGCATGCTCGATGCGAGGGCCAGAAACTGAGTGGGTTGATTGTGGGTTGGTTCTGGTCCCCGCCTATGCCTGCGTAACGAGCAGGAGGCTAATAATGAGGCCGACTACAACTACAACACCACCAACGAGACCCGCACGAAACGCGTCCACCGGTGCAGCCACAGCGATCGGATACCGAACCATCTGCCCATTCTGCTCGCAACCCCCCCCACCGTCAAGGGGGGACACTCTCCACCCTTCCAACCCCACAGAATCACGCACCTTCTCAGCCGAAGATCGCAGCGACCTTTTTCTCCGGTTTTCAGACGGGTGTTGGCGACATTCGAAAGTAGTCGCTGCGATCTTTGGGTCAGAAGAACTGTAGTTTCGCGTAGTTGAGGGGGTGGAGAGTGTCCCCCCTTAGCTCTAGTGCCAGCTGGGTGGCGGGGTGGCAGTAGGGGCCTGGGGCTTGGGCGGGGATGTGCTCGGTGGCGGTGATTTGGTGGGTTTGGGAGATGTAGAGGACTTGGATGGGGAAGGGGACGCCGGTGTTGCTGATGCAGACTTGGGATTCTCTGGGGAAGACGAGGAGTAGGGCCTCGTCTTCGGCTAGGGGGCCGTGGAGGCGGAGGCCTTCCTGGCGTTCGTATTCGGTTTCGGCGATCACGAGCTCTAGTTCGAGTTGCACGTTGCCGTCCGCGTCGAGGAGGCGAGCGTGTTGGGCGGGCCGGCCTTCGCCGCAACTCGTGACTCCGATCAACAGCAACAGCGTGACCGCATTTTTCACAGCGACCTCAGGAATGCGAAGAAGGCCTCTCGGTCGATTGTGCTCAGGTCGGCGACTTCGTCTCGGACGGCGGCAGCTTCGCCCCCGTGCGCTGCGATGGCGTCTTCGATCGTGCTAGCCCGGCCGTCGTGCAGGTAGGGCGCACTCTGCTCGAGGCCCCATAGGGGTGGCGTGCGGAAGTCCCGGATGCCCGCGTCACCTTCCTCGATGCCGAGCGCGTTGAGCTCTGCGATGTCGTGCAGCAGCAGGTCGGTGAACGCATGTACTTCGGTGTCGTCGGAGGTTCGCAGCGTGGGCACGTGACAGTTCGCGCAGCCTATGCTGCTGAAGATCATCTCGCCCCGATCTTCGACCGCCACATCGATGCGGTTTCGCGGGGGCGGGGCAAGGAATACGATGAAGGCCGTCATCGCGTCGATGGTGTTCGAATCCGCTTCGGGGTCGGGCGTTTCGTCGTCGTCCTCAGTGCTGCCGAAAGACAAGCCGGGTTCTTCGGGCACGGTCATCCCGAGCTCGCCGCTCATCGCGTCGCGCACGAAATCACGAACCGACGGCACGTTGGCCTTCCATCCAAATCGTCCGAGTCGCCCATCGTCGAGCACGTGCGCCCGTCCTGCGATTCCGTTGCCGTCTTCGTCGCCCGGATCTGCCAGAGCCTCGATCGCTTCGCGTGGGATTCGTTCGAGTAGACCCAAGCCCAATGTTGACGGGGTCTGCCGCCGTTCGAAGAAGTTCGCCTCGGCGTCGGCTGCCGGCCGAACGGAAGTCACCGCATGGCGGAGCAGAGCGGTGCCTGTGGCCGGTGGGCTGAAGACAAATCCAACAAAGCTACCCTGGCGCATCGCGTCCACCCCGGAGGGCCCCGCCCCTCCTATCACGGGGTCAAAATGACACGAGCGGCAAGCGTCGCCGTTGAGGAGCGGGCCGACACCTTCCGAAAACCCAAAGTCACGGTCGAAGAGGACCCGGCCTTGCTCGAACAGCGCCCGTTGCTCGGCATCGATCTCAGCGAGAGGGGCTCCGTACTCCCCAGCGTCCGGTATCTCAGATTCGGGGGGCAACAGGCCCGAGGTCCGTTGCGCCTCGCCCCCAAGCGACACGAGAAAGGCGAGCAAGTCTGCGCGTGCGCCCTCGGAAAGGTCCAGGTAGGCATCTCGAATCGAGGTCGCCTCACCTCCGTGCCACCGAACCGCATCGTCGATCGTGTTAGCGCGTCCGTCATGCAGATACGGGCTAGCGGCTGCGATGCCCCATAAAGGTTGCGTGCGAAACTCGCGGCCGGAGGCTTCTCCCATTGGAAACCCGTCCGCGAGGTCATCGCCCACGTCGTGCAATAGGAGATCCGTGTACGCCGGGATCGCGCCACGCGGACCACGCAACGAGGGCAGGTGGCATCCGTCGCACCCGATCTCGTCGAACGTCGCCTCTCCCCGCTCCGTCTGCGCCGTCGGGTCATCGGGCCTGGGCGCAGCCAGCAACGACACAAAGCAAACCACGTCGAATAGCTCCGACTCCGAGAACTCCGGGTCCGGGACGTCGTCCAGGTCGATGGTGGCTTCGTCCGGGATCACAGCCTGTTTCGCAGTCACGGCAACCACGCCGTTCACCACGCTCGGCGCTACCAGAGGCGCTTTGAATGCTGGTAGAGCCGCCCGCTGCGTTTCCGATAGCGGGTTCGACGTAATCCCCATGTGATTGAAGAGCGGCCCGCGAACGAAGAGCTCGATTCGTGCGGTCTGCGCTTTGCGCCCGAACCGCCCGACCAACATCCCATCGTAGTTGACGCGGCCGCTAATCCCGTCCCCGTCGCTGTCATCGGGGTCCGCGTGGCGCAGGATTTCGGTGTCTGGAATTTCGGCGAGCAGTCCCGCGCCAAAGAACGGAATCGGGTTTCGCGTGGCACTGAGGTTGGTGAGCGGATCGG
>JAFDFW010000191.1 GCA_019309605.1 Deltaproteobacteria bacterium
GTAGAGCGCTGCCGGTGATCCGAGGCCGCCGGCGCCAAGCAACAGCACGCGGCCCTGCAGCAGCTTCGCTTGGCCTTGCTCACCGACCTCGGGCAACAACAAATGCCGCGAGTAACGGTTGAGCTGCGCGTCGGTGAATGCAAACGGCTGTGTCGTCGGGAAGCCTTGGTCCTTCCACTGAGTGAACCCGGGGTTCGCCGACTCGACGTTCGTGTAGCCGAGCTCCTGAAGGACTTTGGCAGCAAACGCCGAACGGATACCCACCGCACACATCGTGACGATCTTTGCGTCCTTATCCGGCAGCCTCGAGCCCGACTGCATCTCCAGAAAGCCTCGCGGAATGTGAACCGCACCGGGAATGTGCCCTTGTCGCCACTCGTCCTTTTCGCGCACATCGACGAGGATCAGCTCCTCGCCCGCGTCGAGGCGGTCCTTTAAGTCCTCGAGGGATACCTGCCGAATGGCGGCCTTCACCTCTTGGAGCAGGTCAGCATATGTCTTTGCCATGCCCGCCACTATGTAACTTTCGGCCGTTTCGTCAAGGCTAACGGGGTCTTAGCTCCTATACTGCGGTTTTCGCATCGGTTTTGTCGGGTATTTCTGTCGAGGCGGTGGAACCTAGGCCGCGGACCGGAGGATGCCCTGGTCGAGCGCGTACCCGCCGAGAGCCCTTCGGAGGCGCTTCCGGCCCCGGTGGAGGCGGGACATGACGGTGCCAACAGGGCACGCCAACTGGTCCGCGGCGTCCTGATACGAGAGGTCACGGAGGTCCACCAACTCGACGGCTTCGCGAAACTCCGGCCTGAGCCCGCGGAGCGCAGCAGCCACTTCGTCGCTAAACCCTTCGTGCGCGTCGCGGACGCTCACGCGACGCGTGCTTCGCAGCTCATCGAGCACCTCACGCTCCCGCTTCTTCTTCCGATAGTGGTTGATGTAGGTGTTGAACAGAATGCGGTGCGTCCACGCCCGCGCGTTGGTACCCGGGCGGAAGCTCGCACGGGCCTGCCAGGCGCGGCTGAGGGTCTCTTGAACGAGGTCGTCGGCAAGGGCGGTGCCCCGGGCCAGCCGAAGGGCGGTCCGGGAAAGGTCCGGTACGCAGGGCAGGATCTCTTCGTTATAGTGCTCTTCGTTCTGCATCGAGATGGTCTCCACCCCGGTTTCATTGCAACGGTGATGCCAGTCGAAAAACTCAAGCATTTCGGCACGAAGCTGGGCACTAGGCCGTCAGCTTGTCCCCCCGGTGACACGGTGTCGTGTCAACTTGTCGCCTGGTCGTCCGCTCAGTGGCCCTGCTGCCGGGCCAACACAACAGGCACTGCATCCGCCACTTCAGACGCGATCAGCCCCCGGTCGCCGACCGAAACTTCAACCCCGGCAAGCGCATGCAGGAGTGCTCCAGCAATCGCGGCGTCGGTCGGTGCGAGGGTCATCCCAAGCGCGCCCACCACTCCGCTCAAAACATCGCCCGTCCCTGCGACGCCTAGCGCTGGTGTTCCCTCGGCGCACACGCGGAGCTCGTCTGCTCCGGCAATGATGCTTCGCGCGCCCTTCAAGATCACGACCTGGCCTGACTTCTTCGCGAGCGCCTCGGCCGCCGCGTAGCGGTTGGCCTGCACGTCGGCGGTCGATGCGCCCAGCAGACGTGCGGCTTCACCCGGGTGTGGTGTGAGAATCCGCGGCGCGGCCGCACCCTTCAACGACGAGAGCCCGTTCTCTGCAATGTGGGTGAGACCGTCGGCATCGATGACCGTGGGCACCGGTGCATGCAGCGCGACGGCGCGCGCCCAGGTGCCGCCGAGCTCGTCCAACCCCATTCCGGGGCCGAGCACGACCGCACGCTTTCCTTCACAGAGCGCCAGGACCGCGGCTTGATCGGCTTCATCCGGAAGAGCCGTGGTCATCAGCTCGATCACCTTCTCTTCGAGAGCCGCCCGCGCATCGGCGCGCGCGCCGATCGTCACGAGCCCCGCGCCAGCGCGAAACGCCGCACGGCCTGCAAGCACCGCTGCGCCGGTCTTTCCCGGGGCGCCACCGATGACGAGCAAGTGGCCGTTGGTGCCCTTGTGCGCATCGCCTGCGCGCGGTGCGATCAGCGCACCTAGGTCGTCTCTCGTCCACAGGCTTGCGGCGGGCGAGCTTCGGCTGGGGATACCAATGTCGGCCACCCGCACCTCACCCGCATGCTCCACGCCGGGAAACTGATGAAGCCCGCGCTTGTGGCCCGCGAACGTGACGGTCAAGGCGGCGTGTGGGGCGATGCCGAAAATCGCGCCGGTGTCCGCATCGAGCCCGCTCGGAAGATCCAGCGCCACCAGCGGAGCCGCCGCCCGATCCATCGCAGCGATGGCATCCGCGTAGCCACCGGTGATCGCACGGTCGAGACCTGTCCCAAAGAGGCCGTCGACGACGAGCGTCGCGTCCGTGAGGTGCTCACCGATCGATGCGGCATGCTCCGGAGGAACCTCCAGCGTCTCGACACCCAACTTGCTGAGAAGCACCCAGTTGGCTTGCGCATCACCCCGTAAACGGGACGCGTCCCCGACCAACACGGCAAGCGGCCGGTGTCCCAGTAGGGTCAGGCGCCTCGCGATGACCCAGGCGTCACCGCCGTTTTGTCCCGGCCCACCAACGAGCACGACGCGCCCGAGGCAGTCGCCGAACACCTCGCAAATCGCGACGGTTGCACCTCGTCCGGCGTTCTCCATCAACACCAAGCTGACGATGCCGAGCTCGTCCATCGCCGCGCGATCCACATCGCGCGACTCCTCGCGTGTAAAAAGCCGCTGCACCATTGGATTATGCCTTTAAACCCGACGGGGCACACCATATGCTCCACCAATGGACCCAAAGGCCCCCTCGGAGTCGTTTACTGAAATGACGGAGCTCGTTCTGCCGCAACATACCAACGCGGTGGGCAGCGCGTTCGGCGGCGTGATCATGAGCTGGATCGACATCTGCAGCGCGATCGCGGCGACGCGACATTGCGGGCGCGTGGCGGTGACGGCGCGGGTCGATGCACTGGAGTTCAAGGCGCCGATCCACGTCGGCGACATTGTTCGATTGACCGCGCGCCTCAACGCGGCGTTTACCAGCTCGATGGAGATCGGCGTGCGAGTGGAGCGCGAGCACGCACGCACCGGAGCGCGTTCTCTGTGCGCCGACGCACGAGCAACCTTCGTCAACCTGGGAGAAGACGGCAAGCCCTGCCCGGTCCCGCCGCTTCTCGCCGAGAACGACGAAGATCGACGTCTCGCCGCCGAGGCTGCCGAGCGACGCGGACAGCGTCGTTCGCGTGATTGACGCCCCCCACTACCTGGAGCGTTCCCTCACCGATTCGGCCCTTTTCATCCCCAAAATCGAGACAACGCGCAAGGCCATTTCCTCGACGCCCGATCGGACCTATCTACCCGACCCCTAGGAGCAGAATGGACGAAGAACAGACAAGCGCCGCAATGCCCGCCGAGCCCGCACCAGACGCCGAGGTGCCTTCCGCTCAGGAGGTCAACACCAAGCGCAGCGAGGCGGCGGCGGAGTTGCAACAGGAAGTGGATTCGATCGAGGAGAGACTTGGCCCGGAAGCGGGCCCTCTGACCGGCGAAGCCATGAGGAGGAGGGCGCTCCGCCGATACGTCCGTGAAGAGGGGCTCAAGCCATACCAAGCCGAGCTGATCAAGATGCAACAGCATCTCGAGGGGAGCGGCACTCGAATGATCATCTTGTTCGAGGGGCGAGACGCCGCTGGCAAGGGCGGAACCATTCGCCGGGTGACGCGCTACATGAACGAGAAGCACTACCGTGTCGTCGCGCTCGGAAAACCCACCGAGCACGAACGAACTCAATGGTTCTTCCAGAAGTACATTCAACACTTCCCACGGGCAGGCGAGGTCGTGTTGTTTGACCGCAGTTGGTACAACCGCGCGATGGTGGAGCCGGTCTTCGGGTTCTGTTCCGACAGGGAGTACAAGAACTTCATGCGCGGCGTCACCGGGTTCGAGAAGGACCTCGTGCGCCAGGGAACGACCCTGATCAAACTCTACTTCAGCGTGACAAAAGAGGAGCAGGAACGCCGTTTCGAGCGCCGCAAGGCCGACCCGCTTCGCCAGTGGAAGTTGAGCGAGGTCGACGTGCAGGCACAGGAGCGATGGGACGACTTCACCAACGTGAAGTACGAGATGCTCAAGCGAACCCACACGACGCACGCGCCCTGGAAGATCATTCGATCGAACGACAAGCATCAGGCGCGGATGAACGCCATCAAGGTCATCTTGAATTCCGTGCCCTACGAGCGCCTCGACGACAGTCTCGACTTCGTCCCCGACCCGGACATCGTGATCTCCGGATCGAGAGAACTCGAGAAGATGGAGGCCCAGCGCCTTCGCGGCGGCAAATTCCTGGTGTAGCTCTGTCAGTCGCGATAGCGCGCGTCGACCAGCGCGCCGAGGGCGACCTTGGCGCTCGATCGCTCGTAGCCGTAGACGCCGACCATGACTTGCAGGGCCTGCTGGGCGGCCTCGCGCTGCTCCGCTTCGAGCGTGTCGTCGTCTTCCAACATCGCGACGATCGCCTGCCCGATTTCGCCCACCTGACTCCGCCGATCGTTGAAATATGCCTGCCGCAGCTGCTCGATGTAACGCGGGAAAAGCGCTTCGTAGTCGACTTCCTGGTCGGGGTGATCGATCGCCCAGGCGGCAATGCCGCTCAGCAGCTCGTTGCGAAACTCCGTCGCGTCGTCGGCACCCAAATTCTCTTCGACGCTCTTCATCAGGTCGACGTCCGCCTCTTCGTCCTGACCGGTGACCGGGTTGAACAAGCGCTCCTTCTTCACCCAATGCGAAACGTGGGTGATGTAGCGATCGAAAAGCCCGAGATGGCTGTGCTCGTCGATCAAGCCACTGGCGGCGCGAAGCTCACTCTCGACGATGTCCAGCCACCGCTCTTTCACGACATCCACGAACGCCGCGCTGTGGTCGCGGTAGGCGCCGTCCGGCTGCTCTTTGAGGAACTCGTAGTCGTCGCGATCACAGAACTCTGCAAGACGGCTCAGGAAGGTCACAGGAGAGACGCAGGGCTCGTCGAAGTTGGTAGCTGCATCGAGGAGGAGCATTCGAATCTCCCGTGGAGAGGCCCCGTTGATGCCTTCGTAGTCCGATGAGCTCGCGCCTTGGAGCTCGACCTCCTCGATGCCGCCGGCAAGGACTTTCCCTTGGAGCTCGACCTCCTCGATGCCGCCGGCAAGGACTTTCCCTTGGTCGGCTTCGAAACGCGCGGGCACCACGCCATCCGCCAAAAGGTCTGCCTTCTCCAGCGGGGTCAGCGACGCGGCGATGGTGCCGAGGTCGCTATCTGCAAACTGCGAAGCGTCCGGTTTCCGGAGGCGCGTGAGCACCGACCAGAGGGCGGCGACGTAGGTCGTGTGAGGCGCCACGTGCCTGGGGATCTGCGGAACGATCTGCCCGTCGTAGATCTCGCGCTCGCGGTGCACGTCGAGCAGATACGGCATGCGAATCCGCACGATGCGGCCGCGAAACGAATTGAACTCAGGGTGCTGGCGAAACGCGCTCAAGTGAAGCTCGTTCGAACTCGCGATCATCACCGCGTTGATCGGCAGATTCGACATCTGAAGCGATACCTCGCCGTTCTCGATCGCCAGGAGCAAGTACTTCCACGCGTCGAGAGGCCGCTTGAGCAAGTCGCTGAACTCCACGATGCCCCCGGACGCATCCACCAGCTCGCCGTAGGGCTCGAACAAGGTCAGTGCGCTCAAGGACGCGGGCAACGATTCGATCGACCGGTCGGCCGTGATCTGACGCTCCGAGGCATCGACCGACATCTGAGGCCCAATGGTCACCGCCCCCACACGGTAGCGCCGTGAGATGTAATAACGCTCAACCTGAATGTGGGCGAGCACTCGGTCGAGATCGCCACGGTACGCGGTGAGAAGCGTTTGGAAGATCTGTTGGTTCTTGCGGGCGAGCTGGCCGGTCCAGACCCAGTCGGGCGCGGCCTCCGAAAGGCCCCCCTCTTCGTAGACATTCGCGATCAGCCGCTGACGCACGTCGCGCGGCAACAACAGCAACGGGTGTTCTCGCACGGAGCTCTGGAGCTTCGCGATGATCCGATCTTCGGGCAAGTGCGCGAAGGTGTCGCCCTGGCCGAGCTCGTCCGCCGAGGTGCCGAAGCCGATGCCTGCCCCCTCACGCACACGGGGAAAGATCCACGAAAACCGATAGAGAGCGCCATCGTCCGTGTCGGAATAGGCCTCGAGCCCGCGCATTAGGCACGCGGCAAACGTCGACTTCGCACTGCCGTTCGGCCCGTGGAGAAGGACCAGGCGGTTGGCGCGCCCTTCCCGCTCGAACCCGTCGAGGATCCGGTAGAACGCCTCCTGCACGACTTCGTGCCCGGCGAGGCGATCGCGCAGCCTCAGCTCGCCTTGATGTCCGCTGTCGTGAAGGCCGAACTCTAAGTCGAAGAGCTTCCAGCGCTTGAGGGTCCCTGCGGGTCGTTCGACTTCGTACGAACCGAAGAAGTCCAAGCAGTCTTTGAGGTATCTTCCCGCGTCGCGGGTGTGGGTGCGGGGGCTGCCTTGAACCAGCTCCAAATACTCTCCGAACGAGAGCACTCGCTTCTGGGCCTCGAACCGCGTTTTGACCTCCTCACGAATCGTCTCCAACGCAGTTTTGAGTCCCCCCTCGCTCATCTCATTCCACCTTGAGTTGCATCGCCACCGTTCGCTGTTCGAGGATACAGTTTTCTTCGGTGCACATGGCAAAGGAAACGTCACAGGTCACTTCGTGGTCCCCTGCCGCCGACGGCTCCACCGCCGCGAGGAAACGTACCTTGTCCTCGCCAAACTCTTTCGCGTCGTCTTTGACGAGCTCGTTCTTCTTCAGCGCAACCCCTGGCGCCGCCTTCAGATCGACCCGGATCGGGTACTCCAGATTGACATGCCACTCGCCGCGGCCCTCCAGGGCGATCTCGACCTCACCCGACTTGCCAATCGTGTACCCCGCTTGGGTTGGAGTGACGGCGAGAAGGAACGAGCCAGTCTCGATACTCGGGCCGGCGGGCTCGTCGGACTTTTTCGCGGCGGCGGGCGCTGTGGCCGCCTCCTTGAGGTGCTCGGCGTGGTCGTGCTTCGAGTGGTCGTGTTCGGCTGCTTGGGGCGCCGGGGCGCCTCGCTCGCAACCGGCCAGCAGCGTCAGTAGCGTCAGGATTAACGGTAAGGGCCGAATACGCATCTTCATCACTCCGTGCTTAGTCTACGATGGAGGCCGCGGTTACGTCGAACGCCAAGCCAAATTGGGGCTTAGGGCTCGAGCACCTCGACCTCGGTGTGGGGGTCCTTCGCTGGCTGGCGAAGGAGAAACTCGATTTTGTCGCGAACCGCATCCGAATCGGGCGACAGGTGCCAGTGAGCGAGCAGCTCGGGCGAGCCGGGGTCC
>JAFDFW010000873.1 GCA_019309605.1 Deltaproteobacteria bacterium
CACCTATGATAGACGCGTTGGCCACTCGCTGTCAGCTTACTCCCCGTTTCAGCCAGAGCGGAACACTTGGGGCTCCGCTTCATTCCTGCTTATCATACCAATATCCACTGGGTACGGGGGAACCATGGGGATTGTTCGGAAGACTTCGCGCTCTAAGAAATCAAAGGATCCGCTTCTTGGGCAAGTCGTGGCTGGTCGATATCGACTGGAATCGCTGCTTGGTGAGGGCGGAATGGGCGTCGTTTATAGAGCACGACACGTGCTCATCGACCGCGTCGTTGCGCTGAAGCTCATTCGGCCCGACCTGCGAGGCGAGACGCACTTGCGCGCTTGGATGGTGCGCGAAGCGCGCGCCGCAAACCGCGTCGACCACGCTCACATCGTCGACATTCACGATGTCGGTGAGACCGAGGAAGGCGAGCTCTATCTAGTGATGGAGTACCTCATCGGTGATTCGCTTTCGTCGCAGATCGCGAAAGGCCCGATGCCGATCGCGCGCGCGGTCGACATCCTCGAGCAGATGACTGCCGCGCTTGCACGTGCGCACGATCTTGGCGTCGTTCACCGCGACCTCAAGAGCGACAACATCATGATCACCGCGCGCGGCGGACGAAAAGATTTCGTGAAGATCTTGGACTTCGGTCTCGCTGCGTTGACGCGAGACCCGAGGCTTGCGCCCAAGGGCGCCGTATTCGGGACACCCGAGTACATGTCGCCGGAACAGGCACGTGGCGAAGACGCCATCTCGTCGAGCGATCTGTACGCGCTCGGTGTGCTGTTCTTCGAGATGCTCACCGGACGTCTTCCGTTCCGTTCGGGCGATCGCGACGAGCTGCTCGAGATGCAGCGCAAGGCGAAGGCACCGAGCCCGCGCAAGTACCGGCCGGACATTCCGGAGCAAGCCGAGCACATCATTCTCAAGCTGCTCGAAAAGAAGGCGGAAGATCGTTTCCGCGATGGTCACCATCTCAAGGAAGAGCTCAAAGAGATGCAGCGCGCCCTTCCCTCTCGGGAGTGGGATGCGCCGACCGATGCGGCCCCTGTCGCGCCGCCACCGCCTCCGCCCGCTCAAACGCCCGGCGTGGTCGAATGGAGCGGCACGGCCGCAAACTTCCTACGCGCCGTTGCGCGAGCCTATCCGGACGGCGACGCCCCCACCGAGGTGCAAGGTGCGTCGGACAAGATCTGGGAGCTCGCATCGCGGGCATCCAGGCTCGAAGGTGAGCTCGAGAGCCATTCGAAGAAGCTCGAGGCCATCGAAAAGCGGGGCCGAGGCCTTCGCGCTGAAATCGGTCGTAAGGTGGAAGACCTGGCCGGTGAAGAATCGCGCGCCCTGCGAGACGCATCGTCGGAGCGCGACGTGCTGAGCCATCTGATCCTAAAGCGGAAGAAAGCCCAGCGTGAGCAGCACACCGCGCAGGCCGAGGTCCAGGCCGCGGGTGACCACATCGAACGCAACCGCCGGGCCTACGAATCGCTCGGCGCTGCGCGCGCCCAGGTCGAAGTCCTCGAAGGCGTATCGCGCGACTACGAACGCCGCGCACGCTCGAAGGAAGACATCGCCGCAGAACGTCGCAAACAGATCGAAGAGCTACGCGCTCAGCTAAGCTCAGCTAACGCGATACAGCGAGGCTTTGGAAAACGATCTCCAGACGGGCCGCGAGCGAATCGCCAACCGCGTACGAGAGGCCCTCACCTACGAAAAGGCCTTCGCAGACGCCTCAAACCTCCTGCTCGACCACCTCCGCGACAAGACGGAATGCCGAGAGCTCCTCGAAGACATCGACAAGCGCCGCAACGGCAGAGATCCCGACGACAAGCCATCAGAGCTACAAGAACTGATGGAAAAGCACGTCGCTGCGCGGTAGCACCTCGACAACAGGGGCCCGAGGGAACGCGAATCGATCAAGCAATCGGTTTCTCCGCGACGATTCTCCAGTTCAAATCTGCAATTTTGGCTTTTTCCGCAGCCGTCCAAGCTTCGCCACCTTTTTGAAGTAGATCAAGCGACTCGTCGACCCATGAAGGCAAAACGCGAATGGCCTCGAGGGCTCTAACGACTCTTCGACCCATAGAGACCAAGTCACGCTTTTGCTCGCATATCGGCCAGGCTTCGCCTTTCGAAGGCGCGGAAGTGAAAATTTTGAATCCCGCTCTTTCCAATGCGGCACAGACGTCGGCCGGATACATCGAGTGCGTAGCCGCCAGCGTTGGCAAGAAACTCTTGTGAAGCGTCACATGTTCTTCGTTGTTCCAATCAAAATGAGGGGTCAGCAAATACTCAGAGCAAGCGTATCGCGCTCCGGGTTTCAATACGCGGTACATTTCTCTCGCATGGTCATCCAGCTCCTCCTTCTTGAAGAAGGGCCAAACGGCCCCGAATGAATAGCATCCATCGAAGGTGCCCGATTCGTACTCGAGCGGCTCAT
>JAFDFW010000192.1 GCA_019309605.1 Deltaproteobacteria bacterium
TCGGCTCCGCGTCCGCTACGACTTCGAAGACATCTCAGACAACCACCGTCTCCCTCAAGCGCTGTGGGCGTACTTGGATGCCGCACTGACGCTGCGCCAGCGCGACATGCTGCGGCTAAGGTACGACTTTCGGGTCTTTCTTGATCGCCGCGAGTCGACTTTCGCACGTGTCCCCAATCCCGAGCACTGGCTCTGGGTGGAATACGTCTTTCGCTACTAGGCTAATCTTTGTCCTTCAGTCGCAGAACGGCGTCTGCGCGGGCGATTTGAATCTGAACGCGACGAGACTGGACATCGCGGAGCGCAGCGCGGGCATCGGCGACGGCCTCGAGGTCGCGTGCGCCGAGATCGTAGCTGGTTTGTGCTTGTCCGACGCGTTTTTCCGAGACCGTAACCAGACTGTTGGCGAGGGCGAGCTGGTTCTCAGCGTGCTGCCGGTCGAGGAGTGCCTGACGTCGCTCGTCAGCGCGCGCGATACGCGCGTCGTGGGCGCGCGCGTCAAGCTCACTCGCTTGAGCGTCCGCGGCATGGGCCATCGCAACCGCCCTGCCTCCGTCCCAGAGGGGAACCGCAAGGTTGACGCCGAGACGATACATCGGAAACACCCGCTCGTTGACACCGGCAACACCTGTCTGGCCGACGACTGCGAGCACCGGCGCCCGGCCCTTGCGGTACATCTGAGCCTCTTGGCGTGCTGCATCACGTTGACGCTCGAGAGCCTCGACCTCCCACCCGGCATCAGAACTCGAACCCTTCGAGTCGGTTTCGAGAAGCTGGGCGTCCGGCTCCGCTTCAGGAGACAGCTCGGTACCGACCGCGGACTCCAGGAAGCGCTTGGCGGTAACGGTTTTCGCCAGCGCAGTTGCTGCGACGAGCTCGGCTTGCAGCCCCTCGTACCGCGCGTCGTCCAGCTCGGACCCTGGACGATCGCCGTCCGCGACTCTCACGGCGATCCGCTCACGTTGAGCATTTGCCTCTTCGGCTGAGGTTGCCGCGAGGCGGTGCAACAAGTGGTTGGCCATCCAGTCGAGATACGATGCGCGCACCATGGCAAGCACGGTCTCGCGGGATGCGCCGGAGCTTGCTTGCGCCGCTGCCCGGTACGCTTCCGCCGCCTTGACCGCAGCTCTGGTTTGGCCGTCGTAGAGCGGTGCGCGCATGTCGATCGTCCCCTCGTACCGAATGTTGGGCCGGAACGCCGTGCGCTCTCCCACGGTCGGCGATGCCCGGACGTTGACTTCGCGGCCGTCGGTCGTTTCGACCCGCTCGATGTCCGAGCCCGGGGCAACGACGCCCGATATGTTCATCCAAAACGTCGGCATCTTGCCGGCTCTAGCCGCGTCGACGTCGGCTCCCGCCTGCGCGGACCTCGCGTTCGCCGCCTCCCAGCGTGCTTGGTTTTGCAGCGCCAGCTCCTCGAGCTCCTGCAGAGTGACAACCTCAGCCGCCGCAGCGGCTGGTGCGAGCGTAGCGGCCAGCACGACCACCACAGTCGATGCTTGGCCCTTCCAATTGCAGACCGCATTCATCTTCCACCTCATTCATGGCGCAGAGCCTCGATGGGCTCGAGCCGTGCCGCGCGCCGAGCCGGGAGATAGCCGAAGGCCACCCCAACGCTGGTTCCGAAGAGGCCGGCGCCGATCATCGTCAACACCGGTACCCCACCCGGCCATCCCATGGCTTGCGCCACCAGGTACGACATGAGCCAGCCTAGAAGCACCCCCACGAGCGACCCGGTCAACGACAACACCACAGCCTCGGACAAGAACTGCACTAAGATCTGTCTCGGTGATGCGCCGATGGCCGACCGAATGCCGATTTCTTGGGTGCGCTCCGCGACCGAAACCAGCTGGATGTTCATCACGCCAATGCCGCCGACCAGAAGCGATACGGCGGCAATGCCCATGAGCAACCCCGTCAAGATGTTCGAGACGAGCTTCGCCGCCGCCGCCGCTTGTATCGGACTCCCGGTTCGAAAATCGTCCGGCTCTGCTTCGGACAGGCGGTGGGAGCGGCGCATGATAGGAACGACCTCCAGCATCGCCGCCTCCAACATCCCAATGTCCCGCACTTGTAGCTGGAGCTCGTGGTAGCCAGTCGGCATCCCGAGAAACGCTGCAAAGGTCGTTGCGGGGATCAGCAGGATATCGTCCATATCTCTGCCGCTGGTCGCCTGCCCTTTGGGGGCGAGCACGCCGATGATCTTGCATGGAAGGTTGGTGCCAACGGTGACCGTTTGGCCGACCGGGTCGGCCCGCCCGAAGAGCTCGCGCGCAACGGTGACACCGATCACCGCGACCTTCGCTCGATTCTGAACGTCGGTGTCATCGAACATACCCCCCGTCAAGATCGACCATTCTCGGACCTTGACGAATCCCGGCATCGTACCCGTGACCTCCGTGGAGTAGGTTGCGTTCAGTGATCTGACAGTCCGCAGTTCCGTGGTCCGAGGAACGACACGCTCAATCGTCATTGCGTCGCGCTTCAGCGCTTCGACGTCCGAATCCGTCAGAGGCTTGGGGCTGCCCCCGAAGTCGCGCCGCGACGTGTTGCTCCTGATGAATGCCACGCGCGTGCCCAAGATCTCGAACTGCTGCATGACGGCGGTGCGCGCTCCGGTGCCAAAGCTGACCATGGCGATGAAAGCCGCCACACCAATGGCCAGGCCCAGCATCGTGAGGGTGCTCCGGCCGGGATTGCGGATCGCCGTGCGGACGGCACGCCCTACGATTTCGCTACGCGCGCGCCGCATGACTGCTCCCATCGGTGACGATCTTTCCGTCGCGCAAGAAAATCTGGCGGTGACAGAAATCCGCAACATCTGGATCGTGCGTGACGATGATCAGCGTGAGTGACCGCGCCGCGTGAATCTCGAGAAGCAAGTCCATGACCTCGTTGCCAGTCCGCGTGTCGAGGGCTCCGGTGGGCTCGTCGGCGAGAAGAAGGCGGGGCTGCGCAGCGACGGCCCGCGCAATCGCAACGCGCTGCTTCTCGCCACCAGAAAGCTGCGACGGCCTGTGGCGCCTTCGATGGCTCAACCCAACCCGCTCGATCAGCTCGTCTGCGCGTGCCTCCCGCTCATGGCGACCCAAGCCCGCGTAGTAAAGCGGCAGAGTGACGTTTTCGATGACCGTGTTGTCCGAGATGAGGTGAAATGATTGAAAGATGAAACCGATGTAGTGAAGGCGAACCCACGCTTGCTCCCGGCGGCTCAGCGTGGACACGTCGCGTCCGCCCAACGAGTAGGAGCCACGCGTAGGGCCATCGAGGCACCCAAGAATGTTGAGCAACGTGGACTTGCCCGATCCGGAAGGTCCGCGGAGCGCGACGATTTCGCCGGGAGCTACCGCCAGATTCACCTCGTCGAGCACCGGCTCGGTCATGTTGGCAAACTCTTTGCGGATGCCGTTGGCTTCTACGATCGAGAAGCCGCTCATCGGCGACCCTTCAGGGAGAGCAAGGGGGCATCTGGGTCCCCTTCGCCGTCCAGCGCCAATCCGATCGCGATTGGATCGTTGACGTCGAGGCTCTCCGGCTCGCTCGGCCGAATTTCCGTGATGGCGCCGTCGGAGAGACCTGCCTCGACCGGGATCTCCTCGAGCTGCTCACCCCTGACGCGCCACACACGACTGCGCGCCGGAGCGGGTGGCGCACCCTCGGGCGTGAACCGAAGCGTCGCTTCACGCACCGTCAGCACATCGTCGACTTGGGCAACTTTGATCCGGATCTGAGCCGTCATGCCAGGAAGCAATAGACGCTCTGAATTCTCGGTCGCTAGTGTGACATCGTAGAAAATCGCGCCGTACTCGGTCTTTGGGTCGGGACTGATGTGCTTCACGGTCGCTTTGAAGACCTGGCCGGGATACGTGGGAACTTCGAATTTCGCACCGAACCCCACGGTCACCTCGCCAATGTCAGCTTCGCCGATCGGAGCGGCGATGTGCATCCGGTTGATGGGCGCGCCGATGCGGAACAGGCGGTTTCGGGGTCCGACAATCATCCCTGTGCGGGCGGGGACCTCGAGAACGAGCCCGGCGCGCGGAGCAACGATGTCGGTCCGGTCTCGCTGATGTCCTCGGAGGGAAGCTCGTTTGAGCGCTGCGGCCCGTTCTGCCCGGGAGGCCTGAACCCCCGCCCGGGCTTTGGCCATTTCCGATCGCGCGCTCTCGAGGGCGCTGTGGCTAGCCAAGCTCTTGTCGGCGAGACGCTTCGTCCGCTCGAGCGATTCGGTAGCGCGTTGCGCCACGGCTTCCGCCTCCGAGACGCGCGCGCGAGCTACCTGGAGCTCCGCTTGCGCCACGTGGAAGGCGACCTCGGCCGCGCCCTTGTCGAGCCGCGCCAAGAGCTGGCCCTCCTCGACGCTGTCTCCGGGCAGAACGAAGACCTTGATGAGCTGCCCTTCGATCGGCGCCGGCACTTCGACTTGATCGGTGAGCTCCAGATGCCCCGTCACGCGAATTTCCTTGACGATCGACGTGCGCGAAACCTGCGCGATTCGGAACGGACTTTCTTCCGTATCGCGTGTCAGGAAGTACACGGTGATAGCGGCGGCTGCCGCGACGACAGCAAGTACGATTGCAATCGCCCGCCCGCGAGAGGAGTTGAGAGGCGGGATTTCTAGCTTCTCGTCAACCGATGTCTGCGTCCCTTCCATTTCGCCCATACACCTAGGCCGTCCAGCTCGACGGCGCCAGCGCCAGGACAATACGCGCCCCCCCAGCAAAATGACACCCTTCGCGCGCCCGCTGACATCGGGTCAATCAAGCGCTAGCCTCCCGCCGTGGGAAATTTTGCTGAGAAGCTAGAGGTCGCGCGAGTGCTGTACCGGGCCGGTGTGCTCAAACCGATTCGGCCGGACAAGACGATACGGATCATCAAGGCCGCGAAGGGTTGGGGACGATCGCCGGCGATGGGCTTCATCGCGTTGGCGATTCGTCAGCCGGATGCCACG